>CAZPTG010000136.1:0-6557 GCA_964589355.1 uncultured Spirochaetaceae bacterium | reverse complement strand
TATAATACTTCAGAATATTCATCTTTATTCATGTTTTTTCTTCATAATTTTTGCTTTTGATAATAATAAATAACAAACGCTTATTGCAATACTAATTGGTAATGATAGTAAAAAAAAATGCAGATTCGTCCAATTTGAAAAATATTTATTTTCAGATTTAATATTATTTTTAAAACTAATTTTTTCGCTATTATATATTTTTTCATCAGTTTTAATATCTATATTATGTAATTTATCACCAGAATTGACATAACCTAAATCAAAAGCTAAATCTAACACTTGTTCTTGGTTTTGAAGTTGATTTATTTCATTTTCTAGTTCATTTATTTCTTTTTCAATTTGTAAATTTATCGATTTTTCCTCATTATTATTGCTTTTAATATTTTGATATTGTATAATTCCTATGTCAGAAGCTACAGTAATGAGTGTTATATACGTTAATAGTGTACTAATAATAAACATTTGTAAAAATTTTATTGTCATAAAACACACCATCCTATATAATGTAAGTAATATTAATAGTTGCAATTGTAATTGTAAAGTCTTGTGGAGGAATTAATGTCAAAACAAACAGGCTATGCTAGAAATATATTCTTTTCAATAATAATATCATTATTGGTATTATTAGCGTTAGGTTTTTTATCGATTAAATATTTAGTGCCTATATATGATTTACAGTCCCAAGATATTTATCAATTTTTAATTTATCTTTTACCTGTGTTAATTGGACTTGTATTAATTGAAATTGGTTCTATTATTTCTTCAAAAGAATATAAATCATATTCTGATAGTGAAGATTTATTACCTAAAAATAGTTATGATGAACCTTTATTTTCAACAATTAATGATGATCCAAGTGATAAAGTTGATGAAGAATCTTTTAATGCAATTTCTAAATTTCAACAAAATGAATATACTTTAGATGATTTTTTAGATAAAAGAATTTCTGATAAATTATCTGAATATTCAACTGATCAATTATTAGATATTTTTGATAATTTTGAAAATCCAAAAACTATTATTGAATCTCCTTTTGAAGAAGATATAACTGATAAATTAAGTAATTTTGATACTGAGCAATTGTTAAAAGCAATTAATTGGTTGAAACAAGGTGCTAAAGAAGTTGATGAAAAAGCAGTTGTTTTTGACAATATTAGTGAAGATACAGCATTAAAATTAAAAGACTTATCACAAAGAGAAGCAGATAAAGCTTTAGAGTATATTGAAAAGCAAGGTAAATATTTTGATTTAGACAATATTGAAGAAAAAAATTTATGTGCACTTTCAAAATTAAGTAATGATGATATATCTAAAGCGTTAAAATGGATTGCTTTAGGTTGTCCTAAAGCTGAAAATCCTGATTCAATTATATTAGAGAATATTGATAAAGATACTAGTGCAAGATTGAGATATTATAATAGTACGCAAGTTAATGTTGGACTAGATTATATTGATCAAGGAGCTCCTGATATTGCTCCATCAGAATTTGTTAAATTAAATAATTTAAGTGAAAAAACATTAAATAGATTATCAACTTTAGATGATTCTTCAGTTTTGAAAAGTTTAGACTTTTTAGAAAAAGAATTTGTCAATGAATTAGATAATAATACAATTGATAGATTAAATTCATATAATAAAGGTCAAATTAATTCTGCTCTAGATTTTTTAGAAAATGGTTCTAAAAATATTCAAGAAGATTTACCTTTTGGAAATGATATTAATCAAGCAATTAGAAATTTATCTTTTGACGAAGCAAAAAGAGCTATTGATTATATAAAGAATCCTGAAGATTTTGATTTTGATTTAGGGGATTTATCTAATAACTTAGAAGATTTCTTGAATTCAGAGTTAAAAGATAATGATGAAGAAGGCTATAATTTCGATATTGCTATTGCTGTTTTTGATAAAGAAAATATTTTAGATAATGATAAAAAAGATATTTTATTCAGTTATCTTCCTTCCTATACTTATGTTTATGATACTGAGTATAATCATAAAACTATTGTTTTCCCATATGAAAATGTTAAAAGTGCAAAAAAACATATTGATAATTTATTGAATGAACATAATAATTTATTAAAAGGTGAAAATTTAAAAATTGGATATGCTTGCCGAAATGGTAGGAAAATTGATGCTAAAACATTAATAAATGAAGCTTATTTAAATTAAAAACAAAAAAATACTTGTTATTCAAGTATTTTTTTACATTAATCTAATATTTTAAATTATATTATAATTCAAGCTTTATTCTGTTTCTATTAATAATTGATGTTTTTTCTTTCGTAACCTCAATTTCTTCATTATCATTTGGAATTGAAAAAATCATTCTATCTTTAGTTAAAATAGTATTTATAAAGATTTCCTTTGCTTGATGTTTTAAAGCATTAAGCTCAAAATCATTGTATCTAGGACTGTAGTGCATAAGAGCTAACATTCGTGCCTCTGCATCTAAGGCAATTTGTGCCGCTTGATTTACACACATATGTTTTTTATCTTTAGCAATATCTTCCATTCCAGCTTCAAACATTCCTTCACATAATAATAAATCAACACCTTTAATTTTTGATGAAATATTTTTCAAATAAAGAGTGTCCGTTATATATGCAAAAGATCTACCTTTTCTGTTATCCCCCATTACCATCTGTGAAGTTATTAATTGACCATCTTTATTTTTAATAGTTTCACCACGTTGAATGCGACCAAAATCAGGCCCAGGTTTTATATTATATTCAATTGCTTTTTCAGGATAAAATTCACCTGGCCTATCTTTTTCTTTTAAATAATATCCAAAACATGGTTTAGTATGATTTAATTTTATAGCCTCTATACTATAATCTTCATTATCAATTATTGTACCTTCACTAACTTCTTTAAAAATTATTTCATAATTTATATACATATCTAAAATTTTGCGAGACGAATCAATATAATCTTTTAATTTTTTAGGCCCATAAATATATAATGGTTCAACTCTATCAACTTGAGAAGAAAGCATTAAAATGCCAGGTAAACCTGTAATATGATCTGCATGCATATGAGATATAAAAATTTTATTAATCTTCTTCCATTTTAGATTTAACATCTTTAAAGATACTTGAGTACCTTCCCCACAATCAAAGAGAAACAATTCCCCTTTTCTTCTAATCATTGCACTAGTTAAAAATCTACCTGGTAAAGGCATCATTCCACTTGTACCTAAAATAAATACTTCAAAATCCATAAGAGCATTATAGATAAATTAAGAGAATGTAGCAACATAGTTTATTCATGATTTAATAGATCTAACACTTCTATTTGTTTAATTCTTGCTAAAGAGAAAAATACACTTATCATTGAAATTATTATTAGGGATATCGATATTATTATTATATTATTATATGGAATAATAATATCAAAATCTAATAAATACCAACTTAAAGCAGGAACATTAGTAATTGATAACTTACCAATTATAGATAAAAAATATTCGCTAATAACAATACCTAGTATTGTACCAATAAAAGTAGATATTATTGTAAAAATTTCAATTGCAAGAAAATAATTTTTTCTTATATCTTTATTTCTCAGTCCAAGTAATTTGTTTATTGCAATAGCATTGTGATCTTTTGTTATAATATCTGAAGAAATCGAAGAAATAAAATAACCCGTTAACAAAGCAATAACTATAAATACTATCATTAAACTTTGTGTGCTTACTAATAAATTATTGTATATAGAAGGCTGTAATTCATACCAAGGTCTTACAATATAATTGTTTACTCTTAAATCTACTACCGCTTGTAATAAATCAGTATTATCATCTAATATTATTTCTTGATGTATCTTTATATCATTATCGAGTATTTTTTTTGCATCATCAAGATACATAAAACCAAGATTTTGATCAATTTCTTTATATCCTGAATCATAAATTCCAGATATAAATACTAATTTAGGTCTGATTCTACTTTGGTTTTTAGCAATTATTATTGCAGCTTTATCACCTAGTTCTAAATTTAATAAATTAGAAATTTCTTTTGAAATTATAATTGAGAATAAATTAGTATCGTTATCAACAAACTCTAAATTTAAAGCTTCTAATCTTTTTTCATTAAAATATGAAGACTCAACTGCTTTTACAGCAATTAATTGAGTATTTTCTTTACCATATAATAATGAACTATTATTAGAAACAGTATCAATTGAATATATATAATCATATTCATCTTCTAAATTTTCATTTGTATAAACTTCTAAATCACCATTAGCTATTAAAGAAAACTTTTTTGCTATACCAATCGACATTGAATTAATAAAAATAGTTGAAATAATCAATAAAGAAACAATTAAAACTATTAATAAAGAAGATCTAATTAATTTATTTTTTGATTTTTTTGATAATAAAATTTTTTTAATCAGTATTTTATCAATATCTTTATTCACTTAATTCCTCATTTATTTTTCCATGGGTAAGTTTAACAACTTTATTACATTTTGATGCAAATGCTAAATTATGAGTAACTAAAATCAATGTTACATCTTCTTTTTCTACTAAATTTATTAATAAATCTTCAACATAATTTGCATTCTCTTCATCTAAAGATCCTGTTGGTTCATCAGCAAATATTACTTTTGGATTAACACTCAAAGCTCTTGCTAAAGCTATTCTTTGTTTCTCTCCACCTGATAATTGAGAAGGTTTATGATCACCACGATCTAATAAATTAATTTCTTTTAATAAATATATAGCTCTCTCTTTTGCCTTTTTTTTATTAATATTATTTATTAATAATGGCATCATTATATTTTCAATAGCACTAAAATCTTCTAATAATAAACTGTTTTGAAATATAAACCCCATTTCTTGATTTCTAATTTTACAAATTTGTTTATCATTAAGTTTTGAAATGTCTTTATTGTTAAATATTATTTTTCCTTTTGTAGGTTTTAATAAAGATGCTGCTATTTGTAATAAAGTACTTTTTCCACAACCACTTTTACCTATTATGGATATTGATTTTCCCTTTTCAATAGTTAGTGATAAATCTGTTATAATAGATAAACTTTGATTCTTTATTGGTAAAGGATATGTTTTATATATATTTTGTAAATCAATTATGTTATTCATTTAATAATATCTCCATACTATCATTTTTTAATAGCTTATTTATAACTCTTTTAGACATTACTAATATTATTAATATTAGTGGAGTAGCAATTATAAAACAATTTTTTATTGAAAAGCTTAAATTAACATCTACACTTAATAATGGTATACTATAATTTGTTATATTATTAAAAAATGAGATTATTGAATTTGAATAATTTAATAAAAAAAATGAAATTATTGATCCTAAAACTATACCTAATAAACTTACAATAAGTGATGAAATAACAAATACATTTTTTGTTTCTTTCTTTGTTAGCCCTAATGCTCTTAACATTGCAATTTCACCTTTTTTCGATTTAACTAAATTAATTGTACTATTATATAGTTGAATTATTATAATTAAACTCATTATTGAAAGCGTTAAATACATTAAATATTGTTCTAATTTCATTGCAGCATATAAACTTTCATTTTGATCTTTCCAACTAAGTACTTTAGCCTTATTTTTTGATAAATTCTTTATTGTTTCTATATTTCCAAAAACACCAATTTTATCTTTAGAATATGGAGCATAATTTTTTAATTTATTATATTCCATTATTACATAATAATTATTAAAATCTTTCATTGGAGTAAAATAAACTGCAGAAATATTATCAGTTGTTTGAAAAGGAACTATTGTAACAACTTTACCTTTTTTTAATATAGTAAGATTTATTGGTTTCAAATAGTCTAAGTTAGAGTTTTGAGTAGCACTATAGCTTAAAATAACGCCATCAGAATCAAATTTCCCTTTAATTAAGGAATATGACAACTTATTAAAATCTTCTTCTTTAAAGGCTCTTATACTTCCGATAAATTGAGAATTATCATCATTTCTTATAATAGTTGGAATTTCTAAATATTTAAAAGCTAAATCAATATCGTCTTTTGAATTCAACTCATTTAAAAAAGATTCAATATCTATTTCTTCATTAACTTCTAAGATTGCATCATAACTTTGATATTCTTTAATTAATGAAAACTTTTTATCCTGCAAACCAATCATAAAAGATAATATAACATTAAGAGCTAATGTTGAAAATAATAAACCTATTGCTATTCTAATAGAAGTTAATTTGTGACGATTTTTTGAAGAAAAAGCATATCTTTTAGCAATATTATAAATCATCAGCAACCTCTCTATATTGAATATCTATAATTTTATCATTATCTAAAGTAATAGTACAATAGGGTTTACCATTTTGATATATATTCTCAATTTTTATATTATCATTATATGTAAATTCACTTACAATTATCCCATTTTCAAAGGTTTGAGTTTTTTCTAATTTACTATCTTTATAAAAATTAATTATTTTATTTTCTTTAAAATATTGCTTTGTATAAACATTTAATATTTTTTCACTTATTATTTCTTTTTTTAATAAATAATTTTCATCATATTCATATTCGATTGATTTGATTA
>CAZPTG010000135.1:0-6566 GCA_964589355.1 uncultured Spirochaetaceae bacterium | reverse complement strand
TTATGATAAGAACACATTAAATCTAGATGTTCTTTAATTAACTTAATTCTTTCATTTATTTGAGTCGGATATGTATCAATTCCAGTTTTTATAAGTTTTTGTGTTTGTTCAAAAATACATGGATTCCCAATTGCCCCACGTGCAAACATAATGCCATCAACATTTGTTTCTTTAAGCATGTTTAATCCATCCTTAGGTTCAAATAAATCACCGGAACCTAATACCGGAACTCCTTTATACTCTTTGTGAACCATATTTGCTAGTTTTTCTAATTTGTTCCAATGCGCTGTAGGCATGTAGCCTTGGGTTTTTGTTCTAGCGTGCATGCTTAGAGCACTTGCTCCATTATCGATTGCAATTTTTGCAAAATCTAAATAATTTTCAGATTCAAAATCCCATCCTGTTCTAAATTTTACACTTATAGGTATATCTGTATGTTTATTGATATAATCAACTAAAATTGCCATTTTGTTTGGTGTTTTCATCAATGCACTACCTGCCCCTGTTTTTGTAACTTTTGGAACTGGGCATCCACAGTTGATATCAATAATTGACGGATTATAGCTTAATAAGGTTTCAAAACTTCTTTCTAGAGAATCAAGATTATCACTAAAAATTTGGATTGCAAATGTTTTTTCATTATATGCACGAGTCATTAAATTAACTGTTTTATGATTATTTCTAGCTATTCCTTCAGTACTTACCATTTCTGAAGTAGTTAAATTAGCTCCATGTTTAATGCATAAAGTTCTAAAAGGTATGTCAGTATATCCTGCTAAAGGAGCTAAGAAAAGATTCCCATCTATTTTCAAATTTTTAATTTTGATTGGATGATATAATGATGAATTGTCCAAAAATTAATATTCTCCCATTTATTTATAAGCTCTTTTTTTTATATATTCTTTTATAATTATTTTCAATGTATATCTTAGCAAAATTATTAAAAAAAATATATATACTTTTTTTAATAATTTTTTATGTGATATATATTTGAGTTAATTTTGTATTTTAAAATATTAGCTTGGCAATGTTTGACTTTTTATTTTTCTCATGGTAATTTATTATCTAGTAGTAATTTGTTGTAAGTTACGAATATAGGATATTTATGAAGAGAAATAAAAAAAATAATAATGAAAATAATAATGAAAATATAAATCAAAAAAAAGATAAAAATCTTGATTATGGTTATGTTTATTTGATAAAAAATCCGGCGTCTAATGAAGTTGCTATTTGTGCTTGGGATAAACCTTTAGTAAATGGTGAAAAAGTTATTTTTGAAACAAGATATGGATTAGATTTGGGAATTGTTGTAGGTGATGCATCTAAATTAGGTAACCCTTATCAAAGTGGATGTAAGAGTCCTTGTGGTGCTTGTATTTGTGCAGAAAATTATGAAGATGATAATACTGATTTAGTTGCTCAAGAGAATGGTTTAGATCAAGAAGATGAGTCTGATATAATCTTATACCAAAATTATGACAACTTAGATCATTGTATTGATAATGATAAGTACAAGAAAATAAAAATTGAAAAAGATGTATCTTGGTTAGAACGAGTTGCAACTGATAATGATTTAAAAAAGTATTCTGAATTATGTGATAGAGAAGTTGATGCCTTAACTTTATGTAGGGAAAAAATAAAAAAACATAATTTGGATATGAAATTGGTTAATGCCCATTTTTTACTAATTGAACCCAAAATAGTTTTCTTTTTTACTTCTGAAGCAAGAGTTGATTTTAGAGAATTAGTAAAAGATTTGGTAAGTGTTTTTAGAATACGAATCGAATTGAGACAAATTGGAGTTCGTGACGAAAGTAGAGTTTTGGGTGGACTTGCTGTATGTGGTAGAGATTATTGTTGTCACAGTGTTACTGATAAATTGCAACCAGTTTCAATAAAAATGGCTAAAGAACAAAATTTATCTCTAAATTCTATGAAAATTTCAGGACCTTGTGGAAGGTTACTTTGTTGCTTAGCGTATGAGCAAGATTTTTATGTTGAAGAAAAATTGAAATATCCACCTGAAGGCAGTAAACTTAAGATAGGTAGAGAGTTAATGAAAGTTACAGATATAAATGTTATTTCAAAAAAAATTACTCTTGTATCAATGGATGGGCGAATGTTAAATATTGATTCAACAAAAGTAGAATATAATAATGATAGTAAGTATTGGGTTGTTGATAAAGAATATGTGAATCAACTTCTTGATGATTGAGGACCTAATTACTGATAGGAAAAAAAAATGTATAAAAACTTGAGTAAATAGATTATTTATAACTTAATAGTCAAATTTGTATTGACCGAACTTACATAGTTGTGATATTTTAGGTACTTGTTGGTTATTATCCAACTCATTTAATTTTATAAATGACAAGAAAATATAAAAATAAATTAGTAATATTTTGGAGGTATTACGTGTCTAACAACAATTCTGCAAAAAAAAGAGAAAGACAAAATAAGAGTCGTCGTATGAAAAATCGTGCGGTTAAAAGCGAAGTTAATTCAGCTATAAAAACTTTTGAGAAATGTGTATTAGCTGAAGATAAAGCAGCAGCTGAAGTAGCAATGAAAGAAAGTTTTAAATTATTGGACGCAGCAACAAGTAAAGGTGTTTTACATAGAAATACTTCTAGTCGTAAAAAAGCTAGACTTTATAAAGCTTTAGCTAAATTAAGCTAGTCAAATAATTGTTAAGGAGCATTTTCATGGCTGATTCTAAAAAATTAACAAAATCTATTATTATCGATAATTTATATGCGAAAATAAAAGAAAGATACGAAGATACAGCTATTACAAAAGCTGAGATTCACATGCTAATAGATGAATTCTTTGAGGAAGTAAAAGATGGTTTGAAAAAAGACCAAATTATTGAGCTTAGAGGATTTGGAACATTTGAAGTTCATACGAGAAAACAAAGAGATCGTGCACACAATCCAAAAACAGGTGCTCCTGTAACTGTTGATACACATGGAGTTGCTTTCTTTAGACCAGGTCGTGAGCTAAAAGAAAGAGTTTGGAACCTTAGAGGTTAATCATTTTTTCCTAATTTAAGGAGAACATTAATTGTTTAATTTTGACTCAAATAGAAACCTCAGGACAATTGTCTTTGAGGTTTTGTTTTTAATTATTTCTGCATTTGTTTTTGCAATTTCTTTTCCTAGTTTCTTAAATCTCAATGGGATTTGGATTCTTTCATTTATTGCATTAATACCAATGTTTATGGTAATTCATAATACTAAATGGTATCTGACACCATTTTATGGATTCTTATATGGTTTTGTATTTTATTTATTATTTAATTATTGGTTAAAAACATTTCATCCTCTAGCTATTTTAATAGTTCCTATTATAAAAGGTGGCGAGTTATTAATAGCTTTTTCTTTATTTAAATTAGTTGATCTAGCTTTTAAAAAGCGTGGATATTTATTAATTGCAATTTTATATACAGCTTATACTTTTGTTTCACAAAATTGGTTTGCTGGATATCCTTATGGAATTTTAGGATATTCTCCATATAAATTTATTCCTTTTATTCAAATTTCTTCAATAACTGGAGTTTGGGGAATTAATTTTATTATGGTTCTTCCTCAAATATTCATAGGTTTTTATCTATGTGATTTTTTTGCAAACAAGAAAATTCCTTTTAAAATATATTTAAAAGAGTATTTTATTGATGTTGTTATATATGTTATTTTATTTATTTCTGTTTTAGTTTTTGGATTTATTTCAATGAATAAATGGGATAATACAGAAGCTCAAGATTATTGGAAAGTTGCAACAGTTCAACATAGTTCGGATACCTGGAAAGGTGGTTATATTACATATAAGCGCAATTTTAATAATTTACGATTATATTCTTTAGAAGCTTTGACACAAAATCCTGATATTGTTATCTGGAGTGAAACAGCTTTTGTTCCAAGTGTTGCTTGGCATGAGAATTATCCAAGTAATGAAGAAACTAGTGCTCTTGTTCAAGAGTTTGTAAATTTTGGTAATGAATTAAATGTTCCACTATTAACTGGAAATCCTGAGGGTGTATTAGATGATGAAACAAAACCTGCAATATTAGAAAATGGGGAATGGAACAGAACAGATTATAATACTGTAATATATTTTAATGAAGGAAAGATTCAACAAACTTATAGAAAGCAGCATTTAGTACCATTTACAGAGCATTTTCCTTATGAAAAACAAATGCCTTGGCTTTATAATTTGTTAAAAGCAAACGATTATCATTGGTGGGAAAAAGGAGAGGTTCCTGTTGTATTTGAAGCAGATAGAGGAATAACATTTTCTACAACTATTTGTTTTGAAGATGTTTTTGGAGAAATATCAGCAGATTTTGTAAATAATGGTGCTAATGTACTTGTAAATATGACAAATGATGGTTGGGCTTATTCTAGTGTTAGTGAAATGCAGCATGCTGCAATTGGCGTTTATCGATCAATTGAAAATAGAAAAGCAACAATTAGAAGTACAAATAGTGGTATTACTTGTTTGATAGATCCAGTTGGAAGAATGATAGATCCTATGAAACCTTTTCATCCTGGTTGGAAGATATATGATGTTCCTGTTTATACTACAGAGGCTAATGGATATACATATTTTACTAATAATCCAAATTATTTTGCAAAATTGATGGTTTATTTATCTTATGCATTAATTATTTTTGCTGGTATTATATTAGTAAAAAAACGAGGTAAAAATGAATAAATCAGCTTCTATATGTATAATAGGCTCCGAATTAACAAAAGGTATTATTGGTGATAAACATTCAAAAATGATATCTCAAGAATTAAGTAAATTAAATATTAATGTCAATCAAATATCGATAATCAATGATGATGGATCTATTGAAGCGTTGATTGATGCCTGGTTAAATTTTAATGATATAATTTTTGTTACAGGCGGTCTTGGTCCTACAAGTGATGATTTAACAAGATCTTCTATTTCTAAAGTAGCTAATGTTGAGTTAGTAGAAAATAAAAAGGCTTATGATAATCTATTGAAAATGGTAGGAGAAAGGATTAATGGCGCAAATTATTCTCAAACATTAATTCCTAAAGGCTTTAATATATTAGAAAATCCTTTTGGAACTGCAGTTGGATTTTATGGTGAAATTAAAAAAGATAATCATTCAACTTTGATATATAGTATGCCTGGACCACCAAAAGAATTAAATCCAATGTTTTATAATCTAGTAATTCCTCATTTAAAAAATAATATTGGTTTCAATGATATTGAAAGTATTGAATATTCAACATTTTTAATTTGTGAAAGTAAATTAGAAGAAGCTTGTGCTTCGCTAAAGTTTGATGATATAAAATGGGGAACTCGGTTTCAAGATAATAAAATAAGCTTATTTGTTTCAGGTAAAGAAAAAGATGAATTCATATCTAAATTAAGAGATAAAGTTGGCTCCCAATTAATACTTGAAGGGAATCACGATTCTCTAAATATTGTAATTGACAACCTAAAATCTAATCAATATTCAATAAGTTGTGCAGAAAGTTGCACAGGAGGGCTTTGTTCTAAGCTTTTAACTGATTTTAGTGGAAGTTCTGCTTTTTTTGAAGGCTCTGTTGTATCTTATTCAAACGATGTAAAAAATAAAATTCTAAATGTTAAAAAAGATACTTTAGAAAAATTTGGCGCTGTATCTAAAGAAACAGTATTAGAAATGGCCGATAACGTAAGATTATTAATGAATAGTGATGTTGCTTTTTCAGTCTCTGGTATAGCAGGACCCTTAGGTGGTTCTGTTGAAAAACCTGTAGGAACTGTTTGGTTTGGATTTTCGAAAAAAGGTGAAAAATCTCAAGCTGTTTGTTTAAAATTTACAACAACTACTAGAAATGGCATACGAAGAAGAGCTTCAGTGGCTTCTTTTTTATTATTGTCCTTTTATATAAATGGGTATACTTTGCTTGACATAATTGATAAGTGGGAATATATTTAAGGTATCAAAAGACTTTTAGTCTATATATTTATAAAATATTTTTATGATATAATAATCTATTTGATTTAAAAATTGTATTCTGTTTAAAAAAATTAAAATATATTTTCAAGAGAGAATGATGTAAAGTTTCTGTTAGAATTTTTCTAGCATATTTCTTTGTATCTCTATATAAAACCACATATTAAATAAAAATAATGGAGCTTATTTTATGGCTGAAGAAGTAAAGCAAGACGAAGAAAAATCACTTGCTTCTGATGAAAAAAAGAATGTTAAAGTTGTTGTAAAAAAACGAACAAGAAAAACAGCAGCTAAAAAAACTTCTGACAATAAAGATGAGTCAGAAGAAAATGAAGTAGAGAAAAAAGCTACTCCAAAAAAAACAACAAGAAAAAAAACTACTAAAAAGAAAATTGAAGAAGATAATGTTGTAGAAAAACAATTAGATTTAGAAGATGATGCAAGAGAGACAAAAGTAAAAACTACACGAACAAAGGCAACACCTAAAAAATCTTCTAAAAAAGATTTAGAATTAGATATTAATGATGAAAAAAACAATATACAAGAAAAAGAAGTAGTTAAAAAAGTTACTCCAAAAAAAACAACAAAG
>CAZPTG010000134.1:0-6585 GCA_964589355.1 uncultured Spirochaetaceae bacterium | reverse complement strand
ATAAGTTAAATTAACATTTTTCTAACAGTTCTTTATAATTTCATTAACATCTATTATGTATCTTCTAAAACAAATATAGGAGATAAAGAAATGAAAAAATTATTCTTAATTTTATTAGTAGCAATGTCAAGCTTTGCATTATTTGCACAAGGTTCAAGTGAAAAAGAACAAGTTGAAGTAAAAAATTATACTTTTGGTGGATCTTCAACTGTAGCTCCAATTGCTAAATCAGTAATACCTGAATTTGAAAAAAAATATCCTTCAGTTGAAGTTGGTTATGAAACATTAGGCTCATCAACAGGTATCAAACAATTAATTGCAAAAACATTATCTCTTGCTGGATCTTCAAGAGATTTAAAAGCAAGTGAATTAGAAAAAAATTGTGTTCCAACAACAATTGCTTTAGATGGATTATCAGTAGGTGTTAATTCTTCTGTAAATATTAGCAATTTATCAATTGGTCAATTAGCAGCTATTTTTAGTGGAGAAATTACTAACTGGAGTGAAGTTGGTGGCAAAGATATGAAGATTGAATTAATTGAAAGAGATGAAACTTCAGGTACTTATGGTTCTTTCAATGAAATCGTTCTAGAGTCACAAGGAAAAGAACCAACAAAAAATGCTATTATAGCAAAAGAAAATGGTGAAGTTGCAACAAAAATTGCTTCAACTCCTGGTGCAATAGGATACATTGGAATGGCTTTTAATGGAATTATAACAAATTCAGGTGGTAAAATATTAAGCATCGATGGTGTAGAACCTAAAGCAGAAAATGTTATTAACAAAACCTACCCAATTAGTAGAGCTTTATATGTAGTAACTTTAGGAGAACCTAAAGATGGTACAGTAGAAAAAGATTTCATTGACTTCTTATTATCAGATAAAGGCCAAGCTATTGTTGAAGAAAATGAATTCATCTCAGTTAATTAGTATTATGAAAAAAAATACCAATAACAAAAGACGAAGAGTTATTGAGCAAGGTAGTAAAGTTGTTTTACTACTTTGCGCTCTTGTTTCAATTACAGCCGTTATAGCAATTACATTATATATTGTAAATCAAGGTGTTCCATTTTTTTCAGAAGTAAGTTTTACAGAATTTATGTTTTCCCTAGATTGGTCACCTTCTGCCGATATTCCAAAATATGGTATAGCTTCATTTATTTTAGCTAGTTTTGAAGTTGTATTAATTGCAATTATACTTGCAATTCCAGTAGGTTTATCTACTGCAATTTTTTTAAGTGAATTTGCAAAAGGAAAATTGTCTAAGATAGTTAGAAATACAATTGAATTATTAGCAGGTATTCCTTCAATTATATATGGATTATTTGGGATAGCAATTGTAGTGCCAGCGGTTAGAAATACATTTGGTGGAAACGGATATAGCTTGTTATCTGCAAGCATAATATTAGCAATTATGATTTTACCTACAATAATAAATATAAGTGAAGTTTCTATTAGAACAGTTCCTGATGCACTTCGCCATGCATCAATTGCAATGGGTGCGACAAAATGGCAGACAATATATAAGGTAGTTGTTCCAGCTGCAGTAAAAGGTATTGTTACCTCGATAATATTAGCTCTTGGTAGAGCTATTGGTGAGACAACTGCAGTTTTACTTGTAGGTGGAAATGCTGCAGTTTTTGCAAAATATCCAACAGATATGGGAAGAACCTTAACAATGAATATTATAACTGACATGAGTTATGCAGAAGGGACCCATTTGTCAGCATTATTTGCAACTGCGATGTTATTATTTATATTTATTTTATTACTGAATTTCATTGTTGTATATATTTCAAATAAAAGTAAAGTTGGAGCAGGTGAATAATGGATAGAAAAAAATCAAATAGAATAGCTTTAACACTTATTCAATCTTTATCTGTGTTAACAATATTAATTCTCGCTCTAATGTTATCTTATTTAATTTATAGAGGACTTTATTCTAATAAATTAATTGAGAGAGAAGTTAGTGATTATGTAAATTATGATTTACCTTTTGAAGTATATTCATCAAAAAATTCAAATGTTGATGAATTAGACTATTTTACTTTAAGAAAAATAGTACAAGGTAAAATTTATTCTCTTAGAAAGGTAAGCAATGTTAATAGAGATATTAAATTATATATTGATCCTTCATTAATAAAATTTCTTTCTTCTTATCTTAATTTAGAAATAAGTGAATTTGAAGATGATAATGTAAATATCTTAACTGCTAATAATTTAATAAATGATAAATCACTATTAAAAGAATTAAAAAGATATGAGGCTTCAATAATTATTAGTGAAAAAAATTCAAATATTAAAGGCTTTAATTCTGTTGAAATTAGTGACATGGTAATTAGTGTTAATAAAGATGTTAAAGCACTCTATGATAATAAAAGAATTGGAAATTTAAAAAATGAAGAAGTTGAGTCATTAATCAATGACTCAATTAAGAATTGGAGTGAATTAAATGGTCCTAATTTAGATGTAAAAAAAGTTGATTCTTTAGATGAAGTTGCAAAAATATCGGGTGCCTTTATGCCAATTCAGGCTTCTCTTTATCAAAAAGCCATTAATGCTCAGAAACAAATTCAATCTTTGCAAGTTTTTCATGAAGTATCAACGCAAAATTTGAAATTAAATTATTTATTGAGCGAAAGTGAAGATGAAGGTAAGTATGGTGGGATACTAAGTATAATTTTTAATACTTTAGTGATGGTTTTTTTAACAATAATTATCGCGACTCCTATTTCAGTTGCTGGAGCAATATATTTAGTCCAATATGCAAAAAAAGGGAAATTAACATCCTTAATAAAAACTGGAATTGATTTATTAGCTGCAGTTCCTTCAATTATTTTTGGTCTATTTGGTCTTCTAATTTTTGTACAATTAATGGGATTAGGTTTTTCTCTGATAAGTGGCGTTCTAACTGTTTCAATAATGATTTTACCAACAATATTAAGAACAAGTGAAGAAGCTATAAGAAGTGTAAGTCCTTCCTTAATTGAAGCTAGTAGAGGCTTAGGTGCAACAAAAATAGAGACAATATTTAAAGTTGTATTACCAAGTGCATCACGAGGAATTACTACTGGAATAATTTTAGCAATAGGTAGAGCTTTAGGAGAGACAGCCGCTTTAATATTTACAATAGGATCCTCAACTTCCTTTGTAAGTGGATTAAAAAGTTCATCAAGAGTTTTAGCTCAACATATATATTTAATTATTATTGAAGGTGGGTCAATAGATGATGCTTTTGCATCAGCTCTTGTGCTAATTATTTTAGTATTATTAGTTAATTCTATTACAAAGATTATTATGAAAAAGGAAATAAAATAAATGAATGAATCTCTATTTAAAGTAAATGATTTAGATTTATGGTATGGTGATCACCAAGCATTAAATAAAATAAATATGGAAATTGAAAAGAATTCGATTACTGCTTTTATTGGGCCTTCTGGTTGTGGTAAAAGTACGTTTTTGAGAGTTTTAGATAGAATGAATGATTTAATTGATTCTGTTACTATAAAAGGTAATGTATTTTTTGAAGGAAAAAATATTTATAATGATATGGATATTTTAGAATTAAGGAGAAGAGTTGGTATGGTGTTTCAAAAACCAAATCCTTTTCCAATGACTATTTTTGATAATATCTCTTATGGCCCAAAATTATATAAAAAATATAAAAAAAGCGAATTGTATGATGTTGTTGAGAAATCGTTAAAACAAGCAGCTTTGTGGGAAGAAGTAAAAGATAGGCTTCATACAAGTGCATTAGGTCTCTCTGGAGGTCAACAACAAAGACTATGCTTAGCTAGAACTTTAGCAGTTAATCCAGATGTAATATTAATGGATGAACCTACAAGTGCTTTAGATCCAATTTCAACTACAAAAATCGAAGAACTCATGATTGAACTAAAAAAAGAATATACTATTATTATTGTAACACATAATATGCAACAAGCTTCTAGAGTATCAGAGGCAACTTCATTTTTCTTAATTGATGATAATAGAAGAGGATATTTAGTTGAGTCAGGAGAAACTAGTGAAATATTTTTAAATCCAAAAGACAAGAGAACAGAAGATTATATTTCAGGAAAATTCGGTTAAATCGAGGGTAATAAAATGAAAAAAAAGCAAGTACATCAAATTGATGAAAAAATTATGTTTTATCGAGAGCTATTGTTACAAATGGTTACTAGAGTAGAACAAGCAATTTTAAAAGCAACTATTTCAATGGAAGAGAGAGATATTAAATTAGCTAACTCTGTAATAAAAGAAGATTATTTTATTAATCAATTAAGAGATATGATTGAAAGTGATGCTGTTAGATTATTAATAAGTGAAGCTCCTTATGGCCATTATATGAGACAAGTTGTTGCTGGATTAAAAATGGCAACTAGTTTAGAAAGAATGGGAGATCATGCTGCACATTTAGCAAAAATGGTAGGAAGTGAATGTTTTTGTGATGATGAGAGAGAAAAAAATATCATAAATAAAATAGTTGAAATGTCTAATGTTGTTGCAAAAATGTTTAGAGGCTCTATAGATGCTTTAATAAATATTGATGCAGAATCAGCTCAAAAGGTTGCATCAATGGATGATGAAATTGATAAAATGAGGGAAGTATTAAAGAAGGAAATATTGGAAGCAGGTCCCTTTGAAGGAATTCAATTGCGAAAAAACATGCATAATTATTATTATTTAGTAATTGAATTAGAAAGAGTTGGGGATCATATCACTAATATATGTTCTTGGGTTGTTTATATGGATAAGGGCATAAAACCTCATCTATAATAAATTTAATTATATATAGAAAAGCTTAGAAATTAATTTTTCTAGGCTTTTTCATGTTTAAAAAATATTTGAAAAATTATTTTATTCTTCTTGTTTCAGATAAGCATAAAAAGTTGAAGAGGGAATAATATAAAATATTATGAAAATCCAGATTTTTCTAATAATGAAAAATTCTCTCGAATTATATTTGAACTTTTTTAATCTGAGAAGTTTGTTATTAAACATAAACTAAAAAACCCCTTAGCCTAGTTAATAAATAGTTAAAATATCTAGAAATTATATTTTAATAACATATTTAAAAAGAATTAAGGGGTTTATATATATCTAAGGTTGTTTATAAAGGAATTGATATAGAAATATTTTCTATAGAGTCTTTTTCTGATTCAACTTCAATATTTGTATAATTTAAATCATCTAAAATATGATAATTATTCGAATCATCAACACCAGTAATAATTAAATCATAATTTCCTTGAGCTAAAAAAGGTAATATATAATTGTTTCCTTCTTCACTTAGTACTACTTGAGAGCTGCTTATTGCATTTTCAAAATATGTAGGATTATCTCCTTCTTGAGATAATTCATTTTCATTATATTCTCCACTTTCATATGCAAATATTGTGTATGTATTATACTCTTCTATATTATTAAAGGAAAAACTACCTTTAATAGAACCAGCTTGATTATTTGCAATTAATCTTATTGTTGGTTTCAATGAGTAATCGTGAGAATCAATATTTCCTTTTTTTATAACAGATTTACGAACATCAAAATCTGCAGTAATTTCAACAGTGCCATTAGATGGAATAATAAATTCTCCTACAGCTTTATATCCTGTTTGATCTCCACTGGGAACAAAAGGAGGATATTTATTATCATTTTCCTCAATTATTCCATCTCTTTCAGCAGTTCCATCAGAATCAATTATAATATAGCAATTTGAGCTGATTGAGGCTGTTTTTTTTCTGTCTTGTGCAGAATCTAATAAAAATCTGATTTGAGATACTTTTCCAGAATCTATTACTACATTAGAAAGCGGTTCAACAGTACCATTTGTTAAATCAAGAAGATTATAGGTTTGAGGACTCTCAAAATTCGTATCATCAATCCATTCACCATTTAAATTATATTGAATTTTTGTAATAGTAATAAAAACACCTTCAACATCTTTGCTATCAGCAATAGGTGCATCTGTTAATGATAAAGAAAGAGTTCCTTTGTTGGAAAAAAATGAGCATCCAAATAATAGTGAAATTGTTGATACAATAGTGATAATTAATACAGTTTTTTTAAGTTTCATAATGTTTTCCTCCTATTATATTATTAATAGATGTATATTTATTATAATATATAAAATTTTAAAAGGTAACATTTTATTTATAATTTGTACATTAAATCACTTTTTTTATATAAAGAAGATAATATATTGTTTGTTTTTGATATTGTTAAAATAAAGGTTGATCCTTTGTTTTCCTCGCTTATTACTTCAATGTTGCCACTATGAAGTATTGCTATATGTTTAACAATTGAAAGGCCAAGTCCTGTGCCTCCACTATCTCTTGATCTGTTTTTATCTACACGATAAAATCTCTCAAAGATTTTTTCAATTTCACTTTTAGGGATTCCAATACCATAATCAGTAATTTTAAATAAGATTTCGTATTTTTTCTCACTAACACTTATCTCAATTTTACTGTCTTTAGGACTATAATTAATTGCATTTACAACTAAATTTACTAAAGCTTGTTTAATTAAATTTTCATTACAATATATTTTTAATTTTTTTAAATAGTCTTTTTTTATTTTAAT
>CAZPTG010000133.1:0-6623 GCA_964589355.1 uncultured Spirochaetaceae bacterium | reverse complement strand
ATACTATATTAGAAATAATTCATATACTTTTTTAAGATTAGATATATATCTAATTAATTTAAAGCGCTTAAACGATAAAAATGACTAAATATCTAAATAATTTTGAATAAGTTTTATATAAGATAATAAATAATAATTTATTTTAAAAAAAAAGAAGCTCACTTTTATTTTAATTATATTAGTAATAATTTTTAATAAATGTGAGCATAATAATTATATATATTTAATTTGAAAATTTTTTATAAAATTTAAACTGTTGAAATCTCGATTGTTGTGGTACTAGTATATGAGCCTGCAGCAAGATTTCCATTAGATTTATATTCTAATTTGAAACGAGCAATCTCAACACCAATTAAATGTAGACCACTATCAAAAGTTGTCCTAAATGTTGCTATCGCTTGTGAGCTAAAATCCCCTGCTGTTTGAGATTCAAGATTTACAACTTCAGATCCTAAATTTTGATTTTCAGTAGTAGCAGAATCTGATAATTCTATAAGTTCAGGATATAATCCAGTTTGAGTTGATGTATTAGAATCAACAAACTCCCCAGTTGTTACAGTAGCTTCAAAAGTAATATTATTTAATAAATTCCCTTTATTAGCTGTAGCAACAGTATATGCATTAGTAGTTTGTGCAACTTCACTTAGTATTACATCTTCTACTGCTTCACCACCATCGATATCTGTATAATCTGTCATATCTGCATTTAATTTCTGTAATTTAAAAGTGTATTGAGATTCATTTTCAGTTGCATTTAAAATTACACTAGGAGACATATATGCAAAAATCCCTGAAATTGTAAAAACTCCTTATAATAATGTTATTAATATTTTTTTAATCATAATCTTTTTCCCCTATATTCTTTTTAGTTAATTTTAATATAGCATTGTTTGCATCTTATGTCAACAGTATAATAATACTTTTTAATTTAATACTATTAATTAAGAATTATTAGCGATTTTTTACAATTATACCAAAAATGGTATAATTTATTTGATAATGTAATATTGATTTATTGATACATATATCATAAGAGGCAATTATAACAGTTTTAATATAAAGCTATATTACTATAAACATTAAATTGAACAATATTAATAAGCAATAATTTACAATAATACATAGAAAGACCAAATTAGACTGAAATTAAGATTTAACTATAAATTGGTATGAGAATATATATAAAAATTTTTATTACAATATAAATACTTATATGTTAAATTAATTGAAAGGACTTAATTTATGGATAAGATTTATTTCAATGAAAGTATTGATTTTGTATTATTTTTAGATACTATTTCTAATATTGAATATTTCAATAAAGAAATCATAGAATTAAAAAGGACAACACCTTTTGTTTTTGATGATGCTTATTTATTAAATTATATAAAATTTATTAATTCATATTACAAATCTTTTTCTTATTTAGATAAGAATTTTTTGAATACATATTTTAACAAAAGCAATTTATTTATAAATTATTTAATTTATCTTTTATTTAGAAAATTAGACTTTAATTACATTAATATAAAATCATTTAAACATTTTTTGTCTTTTTATTACAATTGTGAAATAAAAAATAATATTAATGAAAAAATGTTAATAGAAATTATTGCAAACAATGATAAAAATCTAAATTGTAATATTGATGTTGTAAAAAATGCAAATTTAATTTTATCAATTTTTGAAGATAATGATATTTTATCCAATTTTGTTACAGAAATAAAAAAAATACACAATAAATTTAAAAAAGATTTATTTGAAAAAGATAAAGATGAAATTAAACAAACTTTATTAAATATTAATAAGTCTATTATGGATAATAAAGATTCTTTTTATAAAAAAATAAAAACCATTTTTAAAGATGATTCTATTAATAGTTTTAAACTTATTTATAGCTTCTATTGCCCATATGTAAAAAACATTTACTTAAGTTCAAAATGTATTATTTTTGGTGAATTTAGCCTTAGTTTTAATAATAAAAATGATGAGAAAAATTATATCCTATTGAATAAATTTCTAAGTCAGCCCAAAAGGTATAAAATAATAAAATTATTATCTAAAAGGAAATACTATTCTAATGAATTAGCTAAAGAGTTAAATTTAACAGCTGCTACTATGAATTATCATATTAATAAATTATATGAACTTGGATTAATTATTATAGATGAAGGTAAACAAAATCGTCTTTATATTGATTTAAATAAAAATCGGTTAAAATTCTTACTAGATGAAATTCAAAAAGATTTACTTAGTTAAAAAATTTTCTAAATATATAGATAAATCTAAAACTAAAGTATCTAATAAAATAAAACCTTCTCTTGTTAAATTAATAGTATCATTGTTAACGATATAAGTATCTGAATTTAATCTAGAAAATGCATCATTTAAAACATTTTTATCAATATCAAAATATTTTTTCATATATTTATATGAAATTCCTCTTTTATTTCTTAGTGTAACTATCAAATACTCATCTAAGTGCTCATACTTTGTTAACTTTTCTATCTCATAATCATCTAATAAATCATGATTCAAATATTTATTTATATTTGATATATTTGTTAGTCTAATTAAGGTTTTATCATCATAAATAGAAGATGCAGATGAAGAGCCGAGAGAAATATATGAAGATAAAGACCAATAATTTAGGTTATGAAGGCATTTATTATCACCTTTAGAGAAATTTGATACCTCATAATGATCAAATCCTATATTTTCTAAATAATTCCATATATTCTCTAATAAGTTTTTTTCAAAAATATCATTATTTTTATTTATTTTATGATCATGAACTAAATTAAAAAGTTGAGTCCCCTCCTCAATACTTAAACAATATAATGAAAGATGTTCTAATTTAGTATTATTTAATAATAATTTAATATCATTTATACAATCATCAAGTGTTTGAGTTGGAAGAGATGTCATTAAATCAAATGAATATTTAATTTTTGTATTTAATTTTCTATAATTCTCTTTTGAGATAATATCATTTTTTATAAAATAATTATTATCAAAATCTATTTCTATATTATCTAATTCACTTATTATCTTAAGGGCTCTTAAATTATCTACTTTTCTAGCATTTCTTTTTAAAAGATTTAAAATATTATCATTAAATGATTGAATTCCAACAGAAATCCTTGTAGCTAAACCTTCTTTTATAAGAGAGATATGTTTTTCTCTTAATGTTTCAGGATTTATTTCAAAGGAAGTCTCTTTTGAAGGTCCAATTTTTATCAATAAATTTCTAAGTTGATTAAAAGATAAAACACCTGGATTCCCACCTCCAATAAAAACAGTATCAAAAGGTCTATTATAATAAGATTTAATAATATCTAACTCTCTATTTAACTTGTTTATATATAGGTTTATTTTATTATCATTCCAATTATTTTTACTCTCACTATAAAAGGCACAATAAGAACATTTTGTATTACAAAAAGGGATATGAATATATAATGAGAGAGAATCTTGCTTATCTAAAAGAGTAAGATATTTTTTATTTATCATTGATTTCCTAAATAACTTATCCTATTCAAAGGCCAAAATCTAAAAAATACTCTACCTATAATATTGTCTTGAGAAACAGGCCCAAAATATCTACCATCTCTTGAATTATCTCTATTATCCCCTAAAGGTAATACATAATTAGAAGGAACAGTTATACCATTATTGTATCTATTATAATCTGAACGAGCTGTAAAATCGCTTGGATCAATTCTGTATTGTGTATAATTTCTTATTTTTTCAAATTGATACATATCTTTTGGATATTTTTTGTTACTTAAATCATTATATTTATTTATATAAAAAGAAGGAGTATAATTAGAATTTTCTAGCCCTTTATCTCTATAAGCTATTAATGAAGCCCAAGCATTCATACCATCATAATAGGATTCATCTATCAATCTATTTGGACCACTACTTAATTCATTCTCTTCTCTAAAATCCATTTCATTAACAAATTCTTCACTACCGGAGACTCTTATTTCAACATTACCATCTACAAATCGAATTGTATCATTATTCATACCAGCCGCTCTTTTTACATACAATCTCTCAGCTGGTGTTCCATCTTCATTTTTATCAATATTAACAAGAGAAAAAGTTGCTGAAAATAACATTTGAGCGACTACATCAAATACAGGCCCTTTTGAAACATATTCAGGATTATAAAAAGTAATAATATTATCACGTCTTACAACTCTTTTATCACTTCCTAATTTTGGTCCCCCTGGCCACACTTCTAAGCCATATACATTTTTATTTACAAAAACCCTATCTTTAACAAGCATAGTCTTTTCCATAGAAGGTGTTGGAATTACAAATAATTGAAATATATATTGATTTATAAGAAGTATTACTACAACTGCAAATACAAGGGCATCAATCCAACCCTTAACTTCACCCCAGAACGTTCTCTTAATTGGATGTTCTTTTTTATATATTTTCATAGCTTTACGCTTTGTTAAATATTTTATGCTAAATTTTTCAACTTTATCTAGAAATAAACTCATGATAACTACAATACAATAAACTTAAATAGTTGACAAGGATTAAAGCTATAAGTAACTTGTAAGATATGAAAGAAATAAAAGATTTAGCTGAGATAGATGATGTAGTTTTGCCTAAAGTAGGAAATATTAGAGCTGGTGTTTATATAATTGCATTAGTTGCTTTTGCTATTTTAGTAATTGTATTTTTAATTGGTTTTTTACCTGGAATTTTAAACGGTGGTAAATTTGTAAATTTCACAAGTGATATTGAAAATGTTGGAGTCTATGTTGATGACAATTTTATAAGTGGAACACCTGCACAAGAATTTATTGAAAGTGGTGAACATGAAGTTATTTATAAAAAAGCTTCTAAAATAATTGCAAAAAAAACAATTAATGTATCACATCCAGTTTTTTTAACTTATATCTTTCATCGTTATCAAGATGTTCATCTTGATTTAAATCAACTAGATGATGCTAAGATTGATAAAATAATTAATTTTGATATCAATTTAATAATTGATCAAAGTTCAATTATTTCTTTTGACTCTGTTACTAACTACATCCCCTATTTCTCTCATTTAGCAAAAGATGCTATAGCATTTGATTTATCTACTAAGAAAATTGAAAATTATTTGAATTTAGCATCTTCTTTTATTACTTCTATTGAAATGTTAAATGATGCAAAAGATGCATATGATTATTTAGGATATGAATATGGAGATGCATTAGTAAAGGCAGAATCTCTAATAAATGGGAATGGAGAAAATATTGGCAAAACGTTTAAAAATATAAAAATACAAACAAGTGCTGATACTTTAAAAGTTGATGATAATTCAATTATTAAAGCTTTAAAAGTTGAACCACAATCATTTGTAATGGGAAATACTACATATAATACTTATCCAAGTATCAATGAAGCTGGAATTGATGTAAAAATTGACAATTCTTTTTATTTATCAAAATCCCCTATTTCTAATTATCTTTATTCACTATTTGTAATAGAGAATCCAAATTGGGCAAAAAGTAATAGAGATATCCTTATATCAAAAGGATTAGTTGATTTTAATTATTTAGAAGGTATTAGTTTATCAACAAACTATCCTTCTCTTGAGCCAATTACAAATATTAGTTATTATGCTGCAGAGGCTTTTACTTCTTGGTTAAGTAAAATAACAAATATTAATGTATTCATTCCAAGTGAAGAACAATGGAGCCTTGCTTGTTTTGGATCTACAAATTACATAAATGATACTTATAGTAATTCACTAATTGCTACAACATCTTATGATAATCAATTTGATTTAATGCTAGGTGGAGTTTGGGAATTTACAAACACTCCATATATTCCTCTAAGTAGAATTGTTGATGATAGAGATCAATTAATATCTTTTGTAAAAAATAATTATAATTCAGATATTATAGTTAAAGGCGGATCTCTATTAAACAAATCAATTGATATCAACAGTGTCGGGGCAATGGATAAATCTGCATGTTTTGAATATATGGGATTTAGAATTGCTTATAATAAATAAAGTTACAGGTAAATATATATTATGAAAAACGAAAAATCAGATCAAAATAAATTCTTATTAAAAAATAAAAAAGCATATTTTAACTATGAAATAGTTGAAACACTAGAGTGTGGTATGAGCCTTGCAGGTACAGAAGTTAAAAGTATGAGAGATGGAAGATTTTCCTTCACAGATAGTTATGTAGTAATAGAGAATGGACAATTAATACTAATGCAATTTACTATTCAACCTTATAAACAAGGATCTATCTTTAACCATAATCCTGAAAGAAGAAAGAAATTATTAGCCCATAAACAAGAGATAAAGCGTTTAAAAAGAAAAATTGATGAAAAAGGTTTAACACTTGTTCCAACAAAAGTTTATCTAAAGAATAATCTTATAAAAATGGAAGTTGGTCTTGCTCGTGGTAAAGCTCTTCATGATAAGAAAAATGCTATAAAAGAAAGAGATCTTAAAAAAGATGCTCAAAGAGAAATTAAAAGATTAAAATATTAATATATGATATTTTTTCTATTACAATGTAATACTTACTCTCTTTATCTTTTGACATATTGATATTTAGGAATTTCAGTGCTAATATTATAATCAC
>CAZPTG010000132.1:0-6648 GCA_964589355.1 uncultured Spirochaetaceae bacterium | reverse complement strand
TTGAAGATGAAGATGTAGCATTTGAAGATGAAGATGTAGCATTTGAAGATGAAGAGTTAACATTTGAAGATGAAGATGTAGCATTTGAGGATGATGCTAGTTTAGAAGAAGATGCTTTAATTGAAGATGAAACATTTGATCAAGAAATTCTTGGCGATTGGGATGGTGATGATATTGATTTAATCCCATATAGATTAGGAATTATATCAAATTTCACCTTCTTGCAAATTCAAACATATAAATCTGATTATGGGCTTAGAGCAGATCTCCTATTTGAAAGAGAAATTATCCCTGGCACCGTTATTGGACTTGAATTAGGCTTTGGGGCAGATCATATAGATTATAACACTTCACCTAGTGAATCACACACTTTTTATAAAGAACTAGTGACAAGCACAACTTTTTCACAAGAATTTAGTCCCAAATATTCAAAAGTTTCCTATTTTTACAAAATTAAATTTGGATCATTAATCCCAATATCTGAAGATTTTAATGGAGTTGATGAAACACCATATATAAGATTAGGCTTAGCTCTTGGGACAAATTTTAATATAAGTGACGATTGGATGATACGAGTTGGATTTGGAGCAGATATAAATTATAGAAACGAAATAGAGACAAGTGAAGCAGGTTATATTGGCTTGATATATAAATTCAAATAACTTAATAATAAAACTCTCTTTTTGAGAGTTTTATTTATATTTATCAAAAACCTTTTTCCACAAACAATACTTATCATTAAATGAAATAGTGTATGCTGGGCTAGTTGATGGTAAAATATTAAAATCTATATTTTTAGAAAAATAATTAATATATTTTTTATATAAATTATAAGCTGTTTTACCATTAAACATTATTGCCTTTAGGCTTTCATTATTATCTAATAAACTCTTTATATCATTTACTTCTACATTTTGTATTGAACTATCTAAAGATCCTTTTCTAGAACAAGTTTGAACAACATCCCAAAGCAATAAATTATTATCTTTTATAAAATTAATTTTTTCATTGTAAGATTTAAAATTTTTTTTATTATATATTTTTGCAATAATTGGCCAAAAACTGTTTCTATTATTCCCATAGTATTCATACAAATTAAGTGATATTACACTAGGAGCAGAACCTAAAATCATAATTTTTGGACTATTAGAACTAATTAAATTAAAACTTTCAACCATAAATACCTCATTGCTAGTATAGTTATTAAAAATCTTTTTTCAACTATTTTAATCAGATGCTTGAAAAGCTTTTTACTATATTATAATCTTCTTTTATGAATATTTTATCAGTAGAAAATCTATCTCTTACTTTAAATGATGAACCTTTATTTGAATCTATTAGCTTTGGTCTTGATAGAAGTGAACATGTCGGGCTTATAGGTAATAATGGACAAGGCAAAAGCACACTTTTAAAAGCTTTATCGAATCAAATTGAGATTGATGCTGGAAAAGTAACAAAAAATAATGATTCAGAAATTGGATTTTTAGAACAACTAATTACATATGATTATAATGATAGTGTCCTTGATTATTTATATAAAAGTGATGGTAATAAATTTAAAATTTTAGAACAATATAATACTTTGTTAGAAGACCCTTTAAGTAATGAAAAAAAATTAGACACCCTAACTCACATACTTGAAAAAGAAAATATATGGAATATTGAAAATGACTTTTTATCGATCCTAGGTGAATTAGATTTATATAATGTATCTCATAGAAAAATGAAAACTTTATCCGGTGGTCAAAGAAAAAAAGTAGCAATTGCAAGAGTACTTGCTAATAAACCTAATATTCTTTTTTTAGATGAGCCAACAAACCATTTAGATATTAAAACAATTGAATGGTTACAAAAATATCTAGCTAATAGCAATATGACAATTATCGTTGTAACGCACGATAGATACTTTTTAAATGCAGTTTGTACAAAAATCATAGAATTACATAACTCAAATATATTTGTACACCCAGGAAATTATAACTCATATCTTGAGAGAAAAGCAAAAAGAATAATTGATGAGCAAAAACAACAAAGCAGATTATCTACTATCTTGAGAAGAGAACTAGAATGGATGCAAAGAGGCCCTCAAGCTAGAACTTCAAAAGATGGAAATAGAATTGATAGAATCTATGAAATGAAAAATCAACAAAAAAATGTTGAAGAAGCTAGCCAAAAACAATTTATATCTAATAATAGATACATTGGTAAAAAAGTATTAAATGTTGAAAATATTTCAAAATCATTTGATGAAAATTTAATATTTAAAGATTTCACCTTTTCATTCTCAAAAGATATGCGAATAGGCATAATTGGTGACAATGGTAGTGGTAAATCTACCTTATTAGATGTATTAACCAATAATTTAGAAAGTGATAGTGGTAATATAGATTTAGGTGTAAATACTGTTTTTGGATATTATGATCAGCTTGGTAGAAATTTAAAAAGTGAAAAAACTGTACTTGAATATGTTGAAGATATATCAGAGAGAATTGCATTATCAAAAAAAAATGAAGTATCTGCAGCTAGATTTTTAGAATTATTCAATTTCCCAACTAAATTACATAGACTTCCTATCTCAACTTTATCAGGGGGGCAAAGAAGAAGATTGTATCTTTTATCCCAGTTATTAAAAAATCCAAACTTTTTAATATTGGATGAGCCTACAAATGATTTAGATATTGAAACTATTGAAAATTTAGAAAACTATATAAATGATTTTTCAGGTTCTTGCATTATTGTATCTCATGATAGAGCATTTTTAGATCATACTTGCGATTATTTATTTATACTAAAAGATAATAACATTGATCAATTTGCAGGAAATTATTCAAGCTTTAATAATTATGAAAATATAAAAAAAGACACCTCAAAAAAAGACATAAAAGAAAAACCTTTAATAAAAAAAGAAAAGAAGAAAGGCTTATCATTTAATGAAAAAAAAGAACTTGATAAATTACCAATTCAAATTGAAGATATTGAAAACTTAATTTCTAAACTAGAAGAGAGCTTTAATTCAATTAAAAAAACAGAACTTGGAACTTTAGAAGAAAGAACATCTCTATACAATGAAAAAAAAGAAGAGCTTGAAAAGCTTGAAAATAAATGGTTAGAATTATTAGAAAAAGAAGAGTCTTGATTATACTAGTTTTTCAAAATCATTACATTTCATAGGTTTTGCATAATAATAGCCTTGAGCTTTATTACAACCAATTTCTTTCAAACTTTGAACATCTTTTTCTGTTTCAACACCTTCTGCTATCAAATCCAATTCTAATTCTTTTGCAATATTAACAATTAATTTTAATATGGATTTATTATTTTTTGAACTAGCAGATTTTTTATTCAAGAATAATAAATCTAATTTTATAATATCAACAGGAACTTCACTTAACATATTTAGTGAAGAATAACCTGATCCAAAATCATCCATTTCAATCAAAAAACCATGTGTAGATAAATCTTGAACTACCTCAGATAATTTATTTTGATTTTTTGCATAAGCTGTTTCAGTTATTTCTATATGAATTAAATTACTAGGAATATTATATTTTCTTATCAATTTCAATAAATTTTCAACTAAATTACCACTATATATATCATTTCTTGAAACATTTACAGATATAGGGACAACTCTTATCCCTTTATCAATCCATTTTCGTAATTGCTTACACACATTTTCCCAAACATATAAATCTAATTTTGTTATAAACCCATTTTTTTCAAATAATGGGATAAAATCTCCAGGGTTCATAAATCCATATTTTGGATGAATCCATCTAACTAAAGCTTCAGCACCAATTACTTTTTCATTTATGATATCCCATTTTGGTTGATAATAAACAACAAATTGATTTTCTAAAATAGCTTCATCCATTTCATTAACAATCAACTGCTCTTTTTGTATACGATTATACATATCTTCATTAAATGTTGAAAAATACTTTTTGTATCTTCCTTTAATGGGCTCTAAAGCCATTTTTGAGTAATCACACATAGCAGCGATAGGTTTTGATTTATCTAATACTTCATAGATACCAAATTGAATACTTAGTGGTAAATTAATTGGTGGATTTTTTTTATATTCACTAATCAAATTATCAAAATAATTTTCATCAATAGGTTTTGGAGTTAAAACTTGAAATCTATCTGCACCAAATCTTGCAATTAAAGAATCATTTTTAAATAAATCATTTAATATTTCAGTAACAAATAAGAGCACTTTATCACCATTTTGATAACCAGCAAATTGGTTAATAACTTTGAATTGAACAATATCTATACATAAAATTAAATAATCAACATCAGAATTATTTTCTAACATTTTTTCAGCTTTTATAAAGAATCCTTCTTTATTTAGTAAATTTGTTAAAGAATCATGTTGAACTGCTGTTAAAAAACTTTCATTTTCTCTTAATTGAATAATATTTTTTAATCGTCTCAAAATAACTTTTGGACTATACGGTTTTGTTAAAAAATCAGTTGCGCCCATTTCTAAACAAGAAATTTCTGCATTAAGTGAACTATATGTAGTTTGCACAATTACTGGAATATTACATAAATTGATATTTTCTTTTCTAATCTTTAAAAAATCATAACCATTTAATACAGGCATATTTAAATCTAATAAAATTGCTGAGACTTCTGCACAATAATCATCTAAATACTCAATAGCATTTTTTCCATTTTCAAAGGCGACTACTCTATACTCATTTGATAAAATCTTTGTTAATAAAGATCTATTAATATTACTATCATCTATTACTATTACCAAGCGCTTATGCAAAAGATACCCCTTATTTAAGTAAGCTTTATCTATATAGCATTATATACTACTATAATACTTTATAATGATTATATACTTTTGTAAACTAAAATATAAGTTCTAACAACTTAACAAAACGAAATAAATAATTTTAAGAGATATATTCAAGCTCTAATAATTGAAAAAAAAAAGCCGACCCTAATGGGTCGACTAATAAATTACATATAAATTATTTAATTCTGTTTTTAGCATCTGCTAATAATTCATCAAGTTTTGCACTTGGATTTTCAAATTTTGCTAAGAAAATCATTGCTGCAATTACATATGGTTTATAGCTTGCTTCTTTATAAAGAGGTTTAATATATCTATCAAATACTGATGCATCCACTTCACCTTCTTCACAAGAAACACCTGTGATATCAGCTGGTAAACAGTGCATGTATAATGCCTTACCATCTTTAGTTAAATTCATCATATCTTCAGTACAAGCCCAATCTTTATATTTTGCATTGCTTTGTAAACATTTTTGTTCTAATTCATCAAGTTCATCAAATTTCTTGTCTTCAACAAGTTTAGTTCTTTCTTCCATAATTTGGAAAGGAGCCCAACTTTTTGGATAAACAATGTCAGCATCTTTGAAAGCTTCTTCCATTGAATTAACTTTTTTATAAGAACCACCATTCTTTTCAACATTATTTTTAGCTACTTCTTCAACTTCTGGCATTACATCATAGCCTTCTGGATGAGCTAATACAACGTCCATACCAAATCTTGTGAATAAACCAATGATACCTTGTGGTACTGATAAAGGTTTACCATAAGAAGGTGAATAAGCCCAAGTCATTGCAACTTTTTTGCCTTTTAAGTTTTCAACACCACCAAATTCATTAATTACATGTAACATATCAGCCATTGATTGTGTTGGATGGTCAATATCACATTGTAGATTAACTAAAGTTGGTCTTTGTTCTAATACTTCATCTTCATAACCTTCTTGAACTGCTTGTGCAACATTCTTTTGATATGTATGACCTTTACCAATATACATGTCATCTCTAATACCAATAACATCAGCCATAAAACTAATCATGTTAGCTGTTTCACGTACTGTTTCACCATGAGCAATTTGACTTTTCTTTTCATCTAAATCTTGAACTTCAAGACCTAATAAGTTACATGCACTTGAGAAAGAGAAACGAGTTCTAGTAGAATTATCACGGAAAATTGAAATTGATAAACCGCTATCGAAAACTTTTGTAGAAATATTGTTTTCTCTTAGTCCACGGAGAATCTCCGCAACCTTAAATACTGCATCGATTTCATCATCACTTTCTTTCCATGTGTGGAAGAAATCATTTAAATACATGTTTTCTGTATCAAGAGCACCTAGCTCCTTAATCATTTGCTTAATTAAAGCCTTATCTTTCTTCATAAGAGACTCTCCTTAGATATTTGTTGTTTGAATGAGTGTACTATATCACGTACACTCACCCTTGTAAAGTTTTTTTGTTGCAATTTGTTGCAAAATTTATTATTTTATTTTTCCTAATTCTTTTAAGATTTTTTCAGATGTAAATGGCCAGCTTCTACACCAAACTCCAACTGCATCATGAATAGCTATTGCAATAGCAGGAGCTGCTCCATTTGTGGCAATTTCTGAAATTGATTTAGCACCATATGGTCCTTCTACATCATCAACATCAATAAGTTTAACTTTAAAATCTTCAGGCATTTCATTAATCATTGGAGGACAATACTCAGTAAAATTAGGATTTAAAGGATTACAATCACTATCATATTCCATTCCTTCATACAAAGAGTGTCCAATTGATTTTAAAGCTGCGCCATATATTTGACATTCAGCAAATTCTGGATTTATTGGAGTA
>CAZPTG010000131.1:0-6651 GCA_964589355.1 uncultured Spirochaetaceae bacterium | reverse complement strand
TTTAAGACCAAGACCTGTGATTGCACGAACAGCTTTAATACAAGCAATTTTCTTTTTAGCATCAGCTTCTTTTAATACTACATTGAATTCAGTTGGTTCATCATCAGCTTCAGCTTCAGCACCACCTGCAGCAGGACCAGCAGCAACAGCTGCAGCAGCTGTTACACCAAATTTTTCTTCCATCATTGAGATTAGTTCTGATACTTCAAGAACACTCATGTTTGCGATTGATTCTAGAATTTCTTCTTTAGTAGCCATATTATCTTCTCCTTAATATGATATATTGTTCACAACAATAGCAGGTTACAAAACTGTGAAGACTAATGTTGTGTTATTTATTATTCAGCGTCGGCTGTGCCTTCGCTGTTTTTTTCGACATATGCAAGCATTGTTGCTGCAAGTTTTTGAACTGGAGCTCTCATAGTTCCCATCAATGAAGATAATAATTCAAGTCTACCAGGTAATTTACTAAAAGCTTCAATTTCATTAGCATCAAATAATTGCTCATCAATTTTTGCACATTTTACAACCATTGGAGCACCGTCATTTTTTGCTTTGAATACAGCTTTAGCTACTTCATTAGCAGTATCATCTTTTGATAAAGCAATAGCTGTAGGGCCAACAAAAACACTATCATCAATTTCAAGACCTAAATCTTTCATTGCTAATTTAGCGAATCTGTTTTTTACAACACGATAAGCACCATCATTTGTTAATAGTTCTTGTCGTAATTTTGTAATTTGTTCTACAGTCATTCCTCTATAATCAGTAAAAATAAAACCACTATATTGTTCAAACTCATTTTTTAATTCTTTAACAGCATTTTCTTTAGCTGGAGTTATGCGTGTTTTATAATCCATTGCAAATACCTCCTAGTTTGCCATGAAGTCTTTGACCGACACATGAACACCAGGGCCCATTGTGGAGGACAATGCTAATGAAAGAACAAATTCGCCTTTTGCATCAGCAGGCTTCTTACGAACAATTTCTTTGAGAGCAGTTTGAGCGTTTTCACAAACCTTCTCAGAATCCATGCTTACATGACCAACAGCCATGTGAACAACACCAGTCTTATCAGAGCGGAATTCTACACGACCTTTTTGTAATTCTGCTAGAGCACCTTTAATGTCAAAAGTAACTGTTTGAGTTTTAGGGTTAGGCATTAAACCTCTTCTACCTAAAATAGGTCCCAAACGACCAACATCTTTCATCATATCAGGTGTAGCAACAGCAACATCAAAGTCTAACCATCCACCACGAATTTTTTCAATCAAATCCATATCACCAACATAAGTTGCGCCAGCTTCTTTTGCTTCTTCAACTTTATCACCTTTACAGAAAACAAGAACACGTTTTTGAGTACCAAATTGATTTGGTAAAACACAGGTGTCACGAACTGATTGGCTTTTTTTCAATGATAGTTTTACTGAAAGTTCAACTGTTTCATCAAATTTTGCAAATGCAACTTCCTTAACTAATTTTGAAGCTTCATCAAAAGTATATAATTTCTCATTATCAACTTTTTTAGCTGCTTCAAGATATTTCTTTCCGTGCTTCATTTTAGTTCTCCACCTCTACGCCCATACTTCTACAAGTACCTGCGACGATTTTTTTCGCTGCTTCAATGTCATTTGCATTTAAATCTGGCATCTTAACATTAGCGATTTCTGTTACTTGAGCATCAGTGATTTTTCCAACTTTAGTAGTATGTGGAACACCACTACCTTTAGAAAGACCTAAAGCTTTTTTAATTAGCACTGCTGCAGGAGGAGTTTTTAAAATAAAAGTAAAACTCCTATCTGAATAAACAGTAATGATAACAGGAAGGATTAGTCCAGGTTCATAAGACTTAGTCTTATCATTAAACTGCTGAACAAATTGAGGGGCACTTACGCCATGAGGACCCAAAGCTGGACCAATAGGTGGTGCAGGGGTCGCCTTTTGAGCAGGACACTGTAATTTAATTACAGCTGTAACCTTTTTCTTTGCCATAGTTTTCTCCTTACGTAGCTGAGCTTGGTCTGAGCTGACCGATAGTACGAGCTCCTACGCTGGTTATAACGCCTGTCATACGATCAGGCTCCCACCTTTTCAATTTAAAAAATTGAAGAGGAGTGTAAACAAAACAATTAATTTTATTAAAAATCAATAATTTTATAAACTGCAATAGTTAAATATATAATATATATAAAAATTCAAAAAATTTATTTTACAAATTTTTCTACTTGTTCAAAAGTTAATTCTACAGGTGTAGATCTACCAAAAATACCTACACTAACAATAATTTTGTTTTTTTCCAAATTAACTTTTTCAATTTCACCAGAGAATGTATCAAATGGTCCATCAATAATTCTAACAGTTTCACCAACTGAGAAATTTTGACGAGGTTTAAATACCTTATCAGCAGGAAGTTCTCCAGTTTTTCTAAGTATTCTTTTTACTTCTTCAGCGCGTAATGGTTTAGGTTTAGCCCTTTCTGTAGAAGTTAAAAAACCAGTAACACCTTGAATCCTTTTAATTTCACCACACCATTTTGCCCAAGAATTCTCAGGAAGATCTAGTTCAACTAAAATATATCCAGGAAGTATTTTTTTCTTTACTTCCTTTTCTTTGTCATTTTTAACTTCAATAACAGATTCAAAAGGAACTTTTACTTCAGAACAAATTTCAGCGAAATCAGGATTATTTTCTCTTAATTTATTTATTGTTCTTTCAATTTTTTGCTCATACCCTGTATAGGTATTAACAACATACCAACCTTTAGCCATAATCCGTCCTTTAGAAAATTAAATATAAACCTTGAAGTAGTAAGTAATCAACAAGTCCTAAAACTGCTGCGAAAATAATTACAGAAACAAGTACAACACGAGTTGAAATAATTACTTGCTCTTTTGTTGGCCAAACTACTTTTGAAAGTTCTTGACGAGATTCTTTAAAAAAATTCTTAATTTTGCCCATATCATCTCCTTAGATTACATTAAGAATAAATCTTAATATTTTTATGAAAACCTTCATTATGGCACATCTAAAGCGCCTAATTACTTAAAATTATCACATCACATAATAATGCTTAAATCCCAGCAAAAGATATTTACTGAGATTTTATCGCGATTTCCCATAATAATCAATACGAGAAGCCAACAGGTCAGGTAGGATTCGAACCTACAACACCCGGTTTTGGAGACCAGTGCTCTAGCCATTGGAGCTACTGACCTGTTCGCTTCTCGATTAACTTAGGAACTAGACTATTTAATTTTTGCTTCTTTGTGCAATGTATGTTTGCGTTCAAATGGGCAATATTTATTAAGTTCTATTTTACCTGGTGTATTACGACGATTTTTTTGTGTTGTATAATTCTTTTGGTTACAAGAAGTACATTTTAATGCGATCTTCTCTACAGGTCCTTTTTTCTTAGATGCCATTTTCTAACTCCTTAGCAAATTGCATATATATGCTCTTTTAAGTTTTTTTCTTATAGCCCTCAAGCAGATTTGAACTGCTGACCCCCACCTTACCAAGGTGGTGCTCTACCACTGAGCTATAAGGGCAAAAATTAATTGCCTTTCACATATAAAAACTCAATACATGCGAAAGTCAACATACCAAACACAATTCTTTTTGTCAACCAACTTTATGTTTTAATTCAGTTTTTTTTTATTTTATTCTTTTTTTAAATTATATTCAATAAACATATATGTTTCCTATCTTGTAAGAATAAACGCTTTAAGATATTTTAATAATATAACAAATCCCTTAAAAGGAGACAGATATGACAAATACACAGAAGACACGTTTTGGAAGAACCTCTAGTGATATTGTTCAAGATTATGCTGAACACTTAAAATATACATTAGACTCTGATATTTTCCACAACACAAAAGAAGGTCATTATTATGCTTTAGCATTATCAATAATGGATAGGATTGTTCATCAATTACATCAAAGTAGAGAAACTCAAAGAAAAAAAGATGTTAAAAGAGTCTATTATTTATCTCTTGAATTCTTAATGGGTAGAGCTATGACTAACAACATTATCAATCTTGGCATTGAAAAAGAAGTTAAAAATGCTCTAAAAGAACTTGGTAAAGACTATGAAGATCTCCAATCTCAAGAACCTGATGCTGGCTTAGGTAATGGGGGCTTAGGTCGTTTAGCTGCATGTTTCTTAGATTCTCTAGCTACCTTAGAAATTCCAGCCTTTGGTTATGGTATCAGATATAATTATGGTATTTTTAATCAACAAATAAAAGATGGTTGGCAAGAAGAAATGCCAGATAGTTGGTTAAAAAATGGAAATCCTTGGGAAATTCCAAGAAAGGATTTAAAATTCCCTGTTAGATTCGGAGGAAAAGTTGATATCATTAATAATAATGGTAGAGATTATTTCAATTGGAATGGAGGGGAAGTTGTAACAGGCATGGCTTACGATATGCCAATTGTTGGATATGGTTGCAAAACAATAAACACTCTTAGACTTTGGAGCGCCAAAGCTACTGAAGATTTTAATTTCCAAGAATTTAATGAAGGAGATTACACTGAGGCAGTTAGAGCAAAAATTACTGCAGAAAATATATCTCAAGTATTATATCCAAATGATACAGGATATATGGGAAAAGAATTGAGATTAAAACAACAATATTTCTTTGTATCCTGCTCTCTACAAGATATAATAAGAAGATTTAAACAAAAACCAAATCACAAATGGGAAGATTTCTCAAATCTTGCTGCTATTCAATTAAATGATACACATCCATCCTTAGCTGTTCCAGAACTTATGAGACTATTAGTTGATACTGAAAGTTTATCTTGGGATAAAGCTTGGGAAATTTGTGTAAATACTTTCGGTTATACAAATCACACATTAATGCCTGAAGCTCTTGAAAAATGGTCACTACCTATGCTTGAAAAACTACTGCCAAGGCATGTCCAAATTATTTTTGAAATAAACCACAGATTTTTACAACAAGCAGCTGCATATTTCCCTCTTAAAACTCAAATACTTTCAAAAGTAAGTATCATTGAAGAATCAAATCCTAAAATGGTTAGAATGGCCAATTTATCTATAATTGGATCACATAGCACAAATGGAGTAGCTCAATTACATAGTGATTTATTAAAAACAAATATGTTTCCTGAATTTAATCTTATTTTCCCAGAAAGGTTTAATAATAAAACAAATGGAATCACTCAAAGAAGATGGTTGTTAGACTCTAATCCAGAATTAGCTAATTTAATTAGCAATGCAATTGGTGATGAATGGATATTAGATTATTCAAAAATCAAGAATTTAGCTCCATTTGCTGAAGATAGTGCTTTTATAGATGATTTTATAAAAATAAAAACTAATTGTAAAATTAGTGCAGCTAAATTTCTAAAAAATGACTCTAATTTAATTCTTGATTCAAGCACAATGTTTGATACACAAGTTAAAAGGATTCATGAGTATAAAAGGCAACTATTAAATGCTATGAATATTCTTTTAATTTATACAAAATTAAAAAATGGTCAAATAAAAAAAGAAGATATGGAACCTATAACATTCCTATTTGGAGGAAAATCAGCTCCAGGATATGTTAATGCAAAACTAATTATAAAATTTATTAATAATCTCTCTAAAACTATAAACAATGATCCTGCTGTAAAAGATGTTTTAAAAGTATTCTTTATGCCAAATTATAGAGTTTCTTTAGCTGAAAAAATCATTCCTGCAACAAACTTAAGTGAACAAATTTCAACAGCTGGTACCGAAGCTTCTGGAACAGGTAATATGAAATTTATGGCTAATGGCGCATTAACTATAGGAACTTTAGATGGTGCAAATGTAGAGATGGCTGAAGAAGTTGGTAAAGAAAATATGTTTATTTTCGGAAATACTGAAAAAGAAATTGCAAATCTTTCACACTCTTATAATCCATATGATTATATTTTAAACAATGATTCTATTAAAAACATAGTTGATTTAGTTACTAGTGGATATTTCAATATTGGAGAACCTCATATTTTTGATAAAATAACAAAATCTTTATTAGAAGAAGGTGATAAATATTTCTTATTTGCTGATTTAGATATGTATAGTATTGCTCATACAAAAGCAAGAGACTTATATAAAAACAATAAAAAAGAATGGAACAAAAAAGCAATATTAAATATTGCTGCTTCTGCCAAATTCTCATCAGATAGAACAATTCAACAATATGCTGATGATATATGGAAAGTAAATCCTTGCCCTGTAAAAAAAGCTGTACAAAAAGAAAATGCAGTTGAAAATGCAAAAAAATTCTAATTATATAAAATAAATATCACAATTAAGTAGTAAGGCTCTTATTAAAGCCTCATCATTCACCACCTAGAATGCCTTTTAAAACTAGGTGGTTTTTCTATAAACGTTAAGTGTAATATTTATCTAGCACCTTAGTTAATTATTTAACTCATATATTCCGTTTTCTAAAAAAACTTCTCTAGACTTTTATCTTGTAAAACACATCTTCTAAATTCAAAAAATCCATCATCATATATTTTGCCTCTTATTTGATCTACAAATTTTAGAATTATAGCTCCTTCTGCTCTACTTGCTTTAATACGCTCTTTGCTACACTTATAATATACTAATTAATTAATTTAAGAAATTATTAACTTTACTTGTTCATTGTA
>CAZPTG010000130.1:0-6676 GCA_964589355.1 uncultured Spirochaetaceae bacterium | reverse complement strand
ATTATTGTTACTATATAGACAATAAAAAACCTATTTAGTATCTTACATTTAGAGGTAAATTATGAATATAGCATTAGTAGGATTTGGTAAAATGGGTAAGATGATTTACTCATTAGTAGAAGAAAATGATACAGTTGTTTCAATAATTGATCCCTATAGCACTGAATCTTTAGTTAGTGCAAAAGAGTTGTCAAAAGATAATTTAAATGGGGCTGATGTTGTTATAGATTTTTCACATCCCTCAACAATTATAGATAATATTAATTATTATTTAAAAAATGAAATTCCTTGTGTTATAGGAACAACTGGATGGTATAAAGATATTGAGAAATTGAAAGCTTTATCGAGTGAATATAAATCAAGTAGTTTAATCTATAGTGGCAATTTTTCATTAGGTGTTGCAGTTTTTAGAGAAATTGTTAAATTTTCATCTTCAATTATATCAAAAACTTCAATTTATGATGTATTTATGAATGAAATACATCATAGAGAAAAAGCTGATTCTCCTTCTGGTACAAGTCTTTTATTAGCTCAAGCTATAAGAGATAATTTTGAAGGAAAAGATAAAATTGTTACTCAAGAGCTTAAGAGAAAGATAGAAAAAGATGAAATTCATTGTTCTTCAACAAGAGGTGGTTATATTACAGGAACTCATAGTGTAGTATATGATTCTCAAGTAGATAGCATTGAATTAGTACATAGAGCAAAAAGCAGAGAAGGTTTTGCTAAGGGAGCATTAGTAGCAGCTGCCTGGGTAAAAAATAGAACAGGTTTTTATAACTTGGATGATTTAGTAAATACACTAATCAATTAATAGGAGAAGGATATGGATTTAAGTAGATTTAATGGCGTACATACCGCTTTAGTAACACCTTTTACAAAAAAGGATAATTTAGATATAGATGCATTTAAACAAATGATTGAATTTCAAATTGAGAATGGTGTAAGTGGATTAGTTCCTTGTGGAACAACTGGTGAGAGTCCAACTTTATCACATGATGAGCATGATAGAGTTATTCAATTAGCTGTTGAGTATTCTGCAAATAGAGTCCCTGTTATAGCAGGTACAGGTAGTAATGCAACCTCTGAAGCAATTAGATTATCAAAACATGCACAATGTGTAGGTGCAGATGCTGTATTATTAGTTAATCCATATTACAATAAACCAACTCAAAAAGGTTTATATTTGCATTTTAAAGCTATTGCTGATAGTGTAGATATTCCTTGTATTGTTTATAATATTAAAGGAAGAACTGGGGTTAATGTCGAAACTGAAACATTAGTTGCTTTGGCAAATGATTGTGAAAATATTAGAGCAGTTAAGGAAGCAAGTGGTAATATCATACAAATGGAAGATGTTGTTAAAAGATCACCTGATGATTTTATAGTTTTAAGTGGTGATGATAATATGTCATTAGATTTAATAGAAAAAGGTGGTAATGGTGTAATTTCTGTTGCTTCTAATTTGTTTCCTAAACAAATGAGTACTATGGTTAATTTGGCATTAAATAATAAAATGCAAGAAGCTAGAGAAATTGAGAAAACTATATCTACATTTTTTAGAGCATGTTTTGCAGAAACAAATCCAATTCCTATTAAAACAGCGTTAGCTAGATACAATTATTGTATTGAAAGTTTTAGATTACCTATGTGTACAATGACAAATGAAGAAAATAGAAACCAATTATATAAAGTTTTAGATGAATTAGAAAAAAATCCAAGTTTTGATTATTGCTTATCAAGGAGATAGAAAAAATGGCGAAAATAAATGATAGTTTTAGCAAATTAGCAGCAGGGTATTTATTCCCTGAAATTGCACGAAGAACAAATGCTTTTTTAAGTGAGAATCCTGATGCTAATATAATGAAGTTAGGAATCGGAAATACAACAGAGGCTTTACCTCCAACTTTAGTTAAGGCTATGAAAAATAAACTAGATTTATTATCTAATAGAGAAACTTATTCTGGATATGGCGATGAACAAGGTGATACACCCTTAAGAGAAGCTTTAGTAAATTATTATAGAAATTATGGAGTAGAATTAGATGCTAGCGAATTTTTTGTAAGTGATGGCGCAAAAGCTGATGCAGCAAATATCCAACAATTATTTAGTAAAGATAATATTGTAGCTTTCCAAGATCCTGCTTATCCTGTTTATGTTGATTCTAATGTTATAGGTGGAAGAACTCCTGGTTATTCTAAAGAATTACAAGGTTATGAAAATTTTGTTTACTTGCCTTGTAGAGAAGAAAATGGTTTTATTCCTGAAATTCCTAATCAAAAAGTAGATTTAATTTATCTTTGTTCTCCAAATAATCCAACAGGTGCTGTTATGACTCATAAACAGTTAAAAGAATTTGTTGATTATGCTAATGAAAATAAAGCTGTAATAATTTTTGATAGTGCCTATTGTGAATATATTAAGGATGATAGTTTACCTAGAAGTATTTATGAAGTAGAAGGTGCAAAATCTTGTGCTATTGAAATAAATAGTTTAAGTAAAACTGCTGGATTTACAGGTGTTAGATTAGGATGGACTATTGTACCTAAAGCTTTGGTTTGTCAAGATAGCGAAGAAGGTGTAATAAATTCTATGTGGAATAGAAGACAATGTACTTTCTTTAATGGGGCTTCTAATGTTGCACAAGCAGGTGGTTTAGGGGCTTTATCAAAGCAAGGTTTGATTGAAAGTAGAGCTTTAGTTGATTATTACTTAGATAATGCTGAAATTATTAAAGAAGGTTTAGAAAGTTTAGGTTTAGTTTGTTATGGTGGTGGAAATTCACCATATATTTGGGCAAAGACTCCAAATAATATGACAAGCTGGGAATTCTTTGATTTTCTATTAAAAGAATGTCATGTTGTTATTACTCCAGGTAGTGGTTTTGGTCCAGCTGGTGAAGGTTTTGTTAGAATATCTTCTTATGGACATAAAGAAAATGTTATAAAAGCAATGAATTCAATTAAGGAGAATTTTAAAAATGTCAAATAAAAGTATACCTTTAGGTGAAGAAAAGTTTGCACAGCTTACTAAAGATATTCCAACACCTTTTTATATTTATGATGAAAAAGCTATTTTAGATAATGCTAAAAAATTTAATGATTTATTTTCTTGGGCACCTAATTTTATAAATTATTTTGCTGTAAAAGCTTGTCCTAATCCAAGTATTTTAAAAAGATTATTTGATTTAGGTTACGGAGCTGATTGTTCTTCTCTTCCTGAATTAATGCTTTCAAAAGCTTGTGGTTTAGATGGAAGTAAAATAATGATGACAAGTAATGATACCCCTGAAGAAGAGTTTAAATATGCTTATGATCTAAATGCAATTATAAATTTAGATGATATCTCTCATATTGAAGCTTTAGAAAAGGCTATAGATGGAGTGCCTGAAACAATTTGTTTTAGATATAATCCTGGTGGAGCTAGAACTGGGAATGCAATTATTGGTAATCCTGTTGAAGCTAAATATGGTGTAACTACTGATCAAATTGTTGATTGTTATAGAATTATGAGCGAAAAAGGTACAAAAAGATTTGGTCTGCATACAATGGTTGCTTCAAATGAATTAGAAGCTGATTACATTGTTGAAACAGCAAGAATGATTTTTGATATTTGTAATCGTGTTTATAATGAGACTAAAATTAAAATTGATTTTGTTGATTTAGGGGGCGGGGTTGGTATACCATATTCTCCTGATCAAGATGAAATGGATTTACAATATGTAAGTGATCAAATAAAAGATTTATATCAAACAATGATAGTTGATAAAAATTTAGATCCTATTCAAGTATCCTTTGAATTAGGTAGATATATATTAGGTCCTTATGGATATTTAGTTTCACAAGTTAGACATGTTACCCATAAATATAAAGATTATGTTGGCTTAGACTCTTCAATGGCAGATTTAATGAGACCGGCTCTTTATGGTGCTTATCATCATATTACAGTTCTAAATAAATCAGGGGATAAGTCTATTTATGATGTAACAGGTAGTTTATGTGAAAATAATGATAAATTTGCAATAGATAGAGAATTAGTAAATATTGATAAAGGTGATAGAGTAGTTATTCATGATGCAGGAGCACACGCTCATGCAATGGGATTTAATTATAATGCTAAACTCAGACCTGCTGAATATTTATTGACAAAAGATGGAAATGTTAAATTAATTAGAAGAAAACAAACTATTGAAGACTATTTTGAAACATTAAGATTTGATGGCGCAGAGGTTGATGTGTAATGGATCATAAATATTCTCAGAGAGTATATTTTTCTGATACAGATTGCCAAGGTATTGTTTATCATGCTAAATATTTAGATTTTGCAGAGCATGCAAGAACAGAGATGATTCGAAAGAGTATCAATCAAAGTAAGTTGCTTGAAGATAAAGTAGGATTTGTTTTAAAAGAAATAAATGTTAAATATAATATACCTGCAAAGCTTGATGATATTTTAGATGTTTATACTTCTGTTGATAATATGAAATTATTTAGTATCATTTTGAATCAGGATATTAAAAGAGAAGAAGAATTAATATGTTCTTTTAAAATAAAAATAGCTTTAATTAATTTTGAAACTAATAAAATATTAAAAGTTAGTGATTATTTTAAATAAATTATAAAGCGGTAGTAATTTTACTACCGTTTTTTAATATATTTGTTTTTACACTTTACTTTGGGAATATCTTCCCATCTAGTAGTATAGAAAGGAGATAGGTTACAGCGACTTTGTAAATCGTTTTTAACAAGATTATTTGTAGCAGCACTTGATATTTTTTCTCTTCCATAAGTGTTAGATATTTCATTTACTACTTTTGCAAGTTTATCTTGTTTTTCTAATAATAAATTATTTTTTTCACCATTAAAAATATCTAATTGTCTATAACCATCACGTGTTAAATTGTTTGCCCAAATTCTACAGCCTTTGTATTTACAATTTTTTGCATATATTTTATATAAAATAGTTTTGGCAGCTTTAATTAAATTTGGTATATAATTAGTAGCTTCTTTTAGATATATTGTAGAAATTGGTGCTATATAATTTTCTTCAAATCTATTTGTAAAAATATTAACACTAATTGTTTTTGTTTCTAATTGTTTAGCAATTAATTTTTCACCTAATATTGTACAATGGCAAGAGATTGCCTCTTCTAATTCTTCGATACTTTCTCTTGGTTTTGAAAAAGTTATTCCGCTACATATGTTTTTAGTTTGTGGCATTTCAACATTTATACAAGGGATCCCTTTTAACTCTTTCATTGTTTCTAAAGTTGGAAGACTTAAATTTTTTCTTATCCATAATTCATTTTGTTCAATTAAATCATAAGCATTTAGAATGTTATGAGATTTCAAAAATCTAGCTTTATTTTTTCCAATTCCCCATACATCTTCAACTTTTGTTTTATATAACGCTTTAGATTCCCATTCTTTTTTTAAATACAAACAATTAGAATCAAGTTGTTTACCAATTTTATTTGCAATTTTTGCTAATGTTTTTGTTCTAGCAACACCAATAGAAACATCTATGCCAATATTTTTCTTTATATCATCTCTTATTTGTTCAGGTTTTAGATAATATGGCATCCTAAAAAAAGCCTCATCAATTGAATAGGGTGTAATAAGTCCTACTAAATCACGTAAACGATTCATTATTCTATCAGAAATATCTTGATAGAGTGTATAATTTGAAGAAAAAGCAATTACTCCATTTTTTTCGATAAGAGTTTTACATTGAAAATAAGGTAATCCTCTTTTAATTTTCAATTGTTTTGCTTCTTTTGAAAGCGCTACAACACAGCCATCATTATTTGATAAAATAATAATTGGTTTATTTTTTAAATCTGGTCTAAAGAGTTTTTCGCATGAAGCATAAAAGTTATTGCAATCACAAAGTCCAATCATTATCTAAGTGTCCTTACGACTGCACTAATTACGCCAAAGATAGAAAAGTCATCTAAATTATTAATTTCTATATCCTCAAAATCAACATTTTCAGGATGTAGATAAATTTTATCATCTTTTATTTTTAACCTTTTAGCAGTAAATTCTCCCTCATACTCAGCTACAACTAAATCATTATTTTTTGCATTAATACTTTTATCTACAACTAGAATATCGCCATCATATATACCACTTTTTTCTAAACTATTGCCACTTGCTTTTAGACAGTAAGTTGAAGCCCTATGCTTTAGTAGTAATTGGTTAAAGTCTAAAGGGTTTTCTCTACTATCTGCAGCAGGAGATGGAAAGCCACATTTTATTGGTATTTCCATTAATATAGTTGGCGATTCTTTTTTCATAAGTTAAATATGAATTGCTTTTTATAAATTGTCAATAAAATAAGATAGTAGAGATTTTTTTAAATAAATTAATTAATCACATGTTATGATAATTTTTGTAGATCCAAGTGTCCCTGATATTCCATCAATGTAGGCAAACATATCATATCTATGTTGTCCTTCTACTGGTAATATGGAGAGAATGTTTGTTGATTCTCCACTTATTAAACTTCCTTCATAATACCAACTATATCTTATATCAGATTCACTATATCCATCAGGAATTTCAGTTGGGGTATATGTTAAGGTCATAGTTTGTCCTTGAATTATTGTTTCAGGGAGGGATGTTATAACCCCTTTTATAGGTAAGTGGGTATTGCAAGTAAAGCTAATACCATA
>CAZPTG010000129.1:0-6726 GCA_964589355.1 uncultured Spirochaetaceae bacterium | reverse complement strand
AATCGTTATATAATAAAGTAAAAAAAGTAAATGATAGTGGTGAGAGTGATGAAGCTTTAAGCTCTAAATTAATTGAATTAGGAAAAAGAGATAAAAATTCTTTAATATTAATTGCATTATTAATAACTCTTAGAAAATTAAAAGCAAAATAGCAGAAAAAGCAATTAGTATTATTAATGAAAAAAGATAATACTAGTTGCTATTTTTATGACCAAATTATTACTCAATATTATATTCTTATATCTATAATTGTTTTATTTTTTTTTAGTTATAATAATAAAGCTATCCTTTATAAGCCAATTGTTTTTATTTTAATTTCATTTTTAATGATTTCAATTTTATATGCATTAAATGCAAGATTTATTTATATTTTATTTATATCTTTTGTGTTTTTTTTCTATTTGATAGTCTTAAATATTAATTCAAATAGGGCTTTTTATCCTTCTTTTAATCCAAAAGATATTACTAGAATAGAGGGATATGTAATTAAAGATCAAATCAGTACTAAATCAGATTCATTATATATAAAAATTAATTGTAATAAAGGGTATTTAAAAGATGGAACAATTGTAAGTGTAAAAGGGCAGATTCCTATATTACTAAAGGATGATTACAATTTATTATATCGAACGCCAATTTTAGCTGATGTCAAATATAATGAAGATATTAATTTATATAAAGCTAAAGCGATAAAAGTATTATCAAAAAATAGCAAACTTAGTGATTATGAAAAGAACTTATTATTTAATATTAGAGATAATAGATATTATTTAATTGAAAAAATAAAAACTTATTTAAAATGTCCTTTAGCTAGAATGTTAATATTAGGCAGAAGTGATCAAGAAGGTTTTATTTATAAAGAATATGCTCTAAAATTAGGATGTGCCCATTTATTAGCTTTATCAGGTATGCATTTATCAATAATATCAATGTTTTTTATTTTCTTTTTCTCTCACTTTTTATCAAGAAAAAAAGCAAAATTTTTCTCTCTTTTTGTTCTTTCTTTTTTTATATATATTACAGGATTAATTCCAAGTTTAGTTCGAAGTTATATAATGTATATACTAAGTATTTTTAATTTAAAAATATTTAAAAATAGTGAAATTGTTTTGTTGTTTTCTGCAATAATACAAGCTTTAGTTTTTCCCTCTACCTTTATTAGTGCGGGGTGCCTTTTTAGTTATGGGGCACTTAGTGCAATTTTTATATATTCATCAATTTATGATATCAAAAATAAATTATTAAATATCATATTAACAACTGTATTTGCAATATTAATAACATATCCCCTATCTCTTTCTTTAGGTGGAAATTGGTGTATTTTTTCTATTATTCTAGCTCCTTTATTAACTATATTTATCACTTTTGAGATGATAATAGCTCTTAGCGTTGTTTTAAATTCTGTAATAATTGATTTCAATAATTACTATAATTTTAGACATTTTCATACAATAATTGAAGCTGTTTTAGAGTTGGTTACAAATATTATTAGAGAAATAAATTTTTATTTGCAAAGAATTATGCATTACAATGAAAGATTGATAAGAGAAATATTTAATAAATTTGATTTTTTTATTGAGAAAATGCCAAAAACTCTAATTACTTATAAAGGTTATCTTATCTTTGCCCTAATAGTATTGACCTCAACAGTTTGGTATTTGTATTCTAGAGGCAGTTTTAAAATCAGGAGCAATACAATAAATGAGTTGGGATTTCCAATACGAAAGTAAAAATGCAATTGTTGAATTATTAGAAAGAAATGAATTAGCAATGAGTAAAAAATTTGGTCAAAATTTTTTACTATCAGAAGAAGTTAGAAAAAGAATAGTTTCATATATGAATCTTTCTAAGGATATGAAGGTTTGGGAAGTTGGTCCAGGTATTGGAGCAATTACAAAATTAATATTAGAAAAAGATGTTTATTTGAGTGCTTTTGAAATAGATCATGGGTTTTGTCGTCTTTTGGCAAATCAAGCCTTTGAAGATGAAAGTAAGTTTAGACTTATTGAAGGAGATGCACTAAAAACAACAATTAGAACTTTCAAAGAAGAGGGAATCCCTGATGTGATTTCTGGTAATTTGCCATATAACGTTGGAAGTGTTTGTATAGCTAAATTATTAGAAAATAAATGCCATCCTAAACTTATGGTATATACTCTCCAAAAAGAAGTTGCTCAAAGATTATGTGCTAATAGTGGATCTAAATTATATTCCTCATTCTCGATACTTGCTCAAATAGATTATAATGTAAATATTGTTATGGATATTAATAATCAAGCCTTTTATCCAGTTCCAAATGTTGTAAGTAGTGTAGTTGAAATGAGAAAACGTAAAACACCTTTAGTCGATGATGATATTAGAGATACCTTTATTATGGTAGTAAGAGATCTTTTTTCAAAAAGAAGAAAAACTATAAAAAATAATATTATTAGTGGGAAGTGTGGAAAGTTATATGATAAAGATTTATTAATTAAATCTATTGAAAATACTGGTATTTCTCTTCAAGCTAGGGCAGAAAAATTAAGTGTTAAGGATTTTATAAAAATTTCTAATGAAATTTTTTCATTAAAATAGATTTTTGTCTCTCTTTTTACCTTATGACAAAACTAGCTTTGTTATTAATTATTTATCAGTAAAGAAATTATAATATTATTTAGCTAAAAAAGATTATTTTTTAAATTATAAGATAAAAACTATTGTCAGAATATACTTCATTAGTTATAATATAATTGCTTATTTGAAGAAATATATAGTAATTAGGAGTGTCGTAGTGAGAAAAATGATTACACTTATGGCTTCTTTATTGATTGTAGCTCCTGCATTTATTTTGGCTGTAGGAAGTGTTTAAACCTTTAATTTTGAGTTATGATTAATGAAGATTTAAATTAAGTAATGAATTTTACTTAATAAGGTTTTAGGCATAATTAATAGGGGAAATTAATTATTAAACTAGAGGGACGAATTTTCGTCCCTTTTTTGTTTGTGAGAGCTTATATTTGAATGTTTTTATAATTAAGCTATTAAGAATTTATTTAAAAAAACCTCTTTAATTAAACTTAACTAAAGAGGTTTTTTATATTTAAATATAAATATTTATTAATTTAGTGTTGCTGCTTGAGCTAATGTTATAGCACTTGTTACTACAATATCTTCAACACTACATCCTCTTGATAAATCAGATACAGGTCTTGCAAAACCTTGAAGAATTGGTCCATAAGCTTGAGCGCCAGCTAAGCGTTGAACAAGTTTATATCCAATGTTTCCAGCTTGAAGATCAGGGAAAATAAGAGTATTTGCTTCTCCTGCTACATTAGAACCTTTTGCTTTAAATTTACCAACTTCTTTAATAATTGCAGCATCTAATTGTAACTCACCATCAACAGCTAAGTTAGGACATTTTTCTTGTACCATTTGTGTTGCTTGTTGTACTTTTTCAACTAAATCACCTTTAGCAGAACCTTTTGTAGAATAAGATAAAAGAGCTACTTTTGGTTCAACTTCTAAAAAAGTTTTACATGAATCGGCAGATGCTTCTGCAATTGATGCTAATTGTTCAGCACTTGGATTAGGAATTGTAGCACAATCTCCAAAAATAAATGAACCGTTTGCCCCTAAATCAGTTTTATCAGTTGCCATTACAAAACAACTTGAAGCAATTTTGATTCCAGGTTTGCATTTGATAATTGTAAAACAAGCTTTTAATACATCCCCAGTAGTATTTAAAGCCCCAGCTACCATTGCATCGCTATCTTTTAATCTTGTCATCATAGCACCCCATTTTAGAGGTTCAATTATTTGTTTAAAAGCATCTTCTTTGCTCATTCCTTTATGCTTTCTTAATTCATAATATTCATTAGCATAAGATTCTCTTTTTTCACTTACTTCTGGATCAAGTAAAGTTAGTGAAGATAAATCGACACCTAATTCTTTTGCTTTTGATTTTATTTCTTCAACTTTTCCTAATAGAGTAACAGATTTTGCTAACTTTTCTTCCATTACTTTTTGAGCGGCTTTTAAAGTTCTTTCTTCAGATCCTTCAGGAAGAACTAAGTTTTTTTTAGCTGCTTCAGCTTGCATTTTCATCTTTTGTGCAAATGTCATTATATATCTCCTACGATTTAACAGTCATTATTGCTATATTAACATAAGCAATATTATTGATAAATTACTTTTACATTCCTTTATTAAAGATTTTAGTGAAAATATATGATAATTGGATTATTAATTATGGGTTTATGTTAAAAATATTACTTTTTTGTTATATTATTTTTGTTAGTATAGATATAAATAATCAAATATTCTTAAAATTTCAAATATTATAATATAAAGAGAATGATTGATTATTGAAAATTTGGATTTAGATAGGATAATAATATGTAAATCATTTTTTTCGATATAAATAAAATTAGTATTTTCAATAAAAAGTATATCTTTATTTTTGTTTTCATCTTGAACTATATGTTTTTAATGATGTATCTTTTCCATAATAAGGATGAGATAGTTATTATGAATATTGGTGTATATGGATTAGGTAGATTTGGTGCATTTTGGGCAAAAGAATTAGCTAAACATAATGATTGTGAAGTATTAGGCTATAGTAGACATAAAAAAGATAATATTGAAGGTGTAAAACAAGTTAGTGAAGATGAATTAGTAACTTGTTGTGATATTATTTATTTCTGTGTAGCTATAAGTTCTTTTGAAGATGTGATTAAATCCATAAAAGATAAAATAAAAAAAGGGACTGTAATTGTAGATACTTGTTCAGTAAAAGTGTATCCAGCAAAAGTTATGAGAGAAAATCTAGCTGATGGTGTATATTCTATAGCAACACATCCAATGTTTGGCCCCGATTCAGGTAAAAATGGGGTAAAGGGTTTACCTCTTGTTATTTTTCCTATATCTTGCCCTAAAGATATTTATAATAAAATTTTAGATAATTTTAAATCTTGGCAGCTTGAAGTTTTAGAAATGTCTCCTGATTCCCATGATAGAGAAGCTGCTTGGTCGCAAGGGATTACTCACTTCGTTGGAAGAGTTTTAGATGAACTTGCCCTTCAACCTACAGAACTTGCAACAACAGGTTATAGAAGGTTGATGTCAATTGTTGAACAAACCTGTAACGACCCTATTCAATTGTTTCATGATTTACAAAAATATAATCCTTATGCAAAACAAATGAGAATGGGATTAAAGGGATCTTTAGATTATGTTATGCAGGACTTAGTATCCCAGGAGGACTAGGTGAGAGTTTGTGTTTATACATTAGGTTGTAGATTAAACCAATGTGAGAGTGAAGGAATAGCTGATGCTTTTGCAAAAGATGGGTTTTCAATTGTAAATGATAAAGAGTCAGCAGAAATATATATAGTTAATACCTGTACTGTAACAAGTAAAGCAGAGCAAAAAGCAAGAAGAATGATTAGAAAATTTGCAAAAATTGGTATTTGCGTTGTTACGGGGTGTTATGCTCAATTAAATGCTAAAGATATTCAATCTCTTGCTGATGATATTATAGTAGTTCCTTTGTCCAAAAAGGCTCATTTATTAAAATTACCAAATCATATTAATGCCGCCCTTCAAAGTGGAATGAATCTAAAAAATGCTATTAGTACTTTTGTAGATGAAGATGCTTCTGTTTTTGATTATGCAGCAGCTTCTTTTTCATATCACAATAGAGCTTATTTAAAAGTTCAAGATGGCTGTGACAATAATTGTTATTTTTGCAGAGTGCATATTGCTCGAGGAAAAGCTGTTAGTCTAGATAGTGATATAGTTGTACAAAGAGCTCTTGATTTAGAAAAACAAGGTTTTAGTGAAATAATGTTAACGGGTGTTAATTTAACTATGTATGATCATCAAAATGATGGTCTTGGTGGATTAATTGAAAAATTATTAAAAGTATTAGGTCCTAATATTAGACTTAGATTATCTTCTCTTGAAGCAGATCATGTAGATGATAGATTATTAAACACACTTAAAGATCCTAGAATGCAACCCCATTTTCATATTCCTGTTCAAAGTGCATCAGATGTAGTACTAAAAAGAGTAAATAGAAAATATGATAAAGCTCATTTAACATATATAGTTGAAAGATTAAAATCGGTTAAAGATGATCCATTTATTGCAGCTGATATAATAGCAGGGCTTCCTGGAGAGGGAGAAAAAGAATATAAAGAAACTTATGAATTCTTAAAAGAATATGGTTTTACACAACTGCATGTTTTCCCTTTTTCTCCTCGTCCTAACACAGCACTGTATAAAGCAAAAGATAAAGTTCCTGAGTATCGAAGAGATGAGAGAGCTAAAGAACTTAGATCCTTATCAAATAATCTATATGAAAATTATCTAGAGAGACAGCTAAATAAAGAGTGTGAAGTCGTTCTTCAAAAGAGAAAAAATGGAGAATTTACTGGAGTAACAGGAAATTATATTGATGTAATAGTAAAAGACACTCCACTTTTTGCCTCTCCTGGTATGTTATTTAAAGCAAGATTTAGTGATATTGAATCTAAAAAACCTATTGTTGAAATATTTGAATAAATACTAAAATATTTTTTAAAAACGGAAGCTACAATTTGTATATGATTTATTTTTTTATGTTACATACAACAAAATCCAAATACTGGAGTAAGTTACCTTTAATTAATATCTATCCACTCTTTTGCTAATTGTTTATAATTTAATGATTTAATATTTTTTTGTCTTTATTGTTTCTATATAATT
>CAZPTG010000128.1:0-6773 GCA_964589355.1 uncultured Spirochaetaceae bacterium | reverse complement strand
AGGAAATGAATCTTTTAATAAAAAAGCTTTATCAAATCAATTAGAATCTACAACTAAATCTTTATTTAGAAGTGGTTACTATTCTCAAACAAAAGTAGAAAAAGATTTAGCTGCTTTATTAAGTTTTTATTATGACCGTGGTTATATTATGGCTAAAATAGATTCTCCTAAGAAAGAAATAATTGAAGAAAATGAAACTCTAGATAAAATTAAATTGATATATACAATTAGTGAAGGCTCAATTTGGAAATTAGGAGCTTTTAATTTTGAAGGTAATGATATTTTTAGTGATGATGAGTTGCTTTCTGCTATTTCTTTAAATGAAGGTGATGTTTTTAATCGTGGACTTTGGATGGATGAATTAAGAAATATTTCTCAATTATATTATGATAAGGGATATATTAATCTTGCTATTAATCCAATTACAAAAGTAGATGAAGAAAATAACGTTATTGATTTTAATATTGAAATTGCTGAAGGTAATAGAGCAATAATTAATAATATAAAGATAAATGGAATTGGTAAAACTCAAGAAATTGTATATACACGTGAATTAACAATCAATGAAGGTGATTATTTTAATAAATCAGCAATTGAACAAAGTTTAAGAAATATACAAAATACACAACTTGTAACTGAATTAAACTATTCAATAGATCCCCTTGATGATAAAAATTGTAATATTGTAATTGATATTACAGAAGGTGGGCAACAAGATATTCAATTTGGTGCAACTTTTGGTGGAACTACAACAGAATTCCCAATTTCTGGATTTGCTACTGTAACAGATAGAAATTTATTTGGAACTGGTAACGATTTATCAACTAGTGTTACATTATCTCCATCTACACAAAAAGGGTCTCTAAAATTTGTCGATGAATATTTTAAAGAAATCCCTTGGTCAAATGGTTTTTCTTTTTCAATAGAACATTCTTTTATTGAAGATATTTTAATAAAAGGATCAGATAACTTTTATACAGGACATTTAGAAGAAATTGATAGTGATAATGCTTATCCATTGGGATATAATAGTTACAATGAATATCTAGCAGCTGATAAAGCAACTCCTGATTCTCAATATTTAATGGACTATGATTTATATAGAATATCTGCTGGTTATGATACCGGATATACTTTTAAATATGATGAAGGTTCTTTAATTTTAAGTACAGGTTTAAATATTGGGATAAATAGAGCAGTATTAAGTGGTAATTATTTCCCATTTGAGGAATTAATTTATAAATACAGTTTACAATGGCAATTTTCTAATAAATTAAATTTAGGTATTGCTTGGGACGGTAGAGATTTAATAAATAATACAACCTCAGGTTGGTATATTGCTCAAAACTTTACCTATGCTGGTGGTATATTAGGTGGTCTATCTAACTATATTAAATCATCAACAAGTTATTCAGCATATACTCCTATATTAACTTGGACAAATGAAGAAGAAAAAGAAAAAAATATTGTTGGCTCTTTTACATCAAATTTAAGTTTAATGTTACCTCAATATTATAAAAATGATGGTTCTTATGGTTTTTATGATGCAAAAGAAGGGGCAACTATTAATGAAATGCTATATATTGATGGAGCTTCAATAGCATTAGGACACTCAATTGAACAAGATTTATCTTTTACTTTTGATAATAAATTAGCACTAGAATACTCTTTAGTTGATAATGTATTAGCTTTAGATACTTTTGTAAGTGCAACAGCAGTTAGTGATGATTTAAATAATTTATTCAACTTTGATATGTGGGATTGGTATTTTTCAGCTGGTAGTGGTATCAAAATGAAAATATCTGGATTTCCAATTGGGTTATATTTAGTAAAGAATGCAACTATTTTAAATAGTGAAAATGAAGTTTTTAAATATAATGAAGGCTCATTATTTAATTTTAGTGATGATGGTGAAGGCTTACTTAATGGTATTAATTTAGTATTGTCTTTTACAACAAATTTATTTTAATTTTAAATAATAATAAATTAAACTCTTTTTTTTATTTTAATGGGTACATCGCAAGTGGATACTGTAATTTTTGAAAAGAGAGAGTTAAACTCGGTTTCGATATTTTAATTGAGCCGAGTTTTTTTATTTATATTTATTCTTTAATTTTTTATAACTAATTGATATACTCAAACCTATGAAAAAAGAAAAGATAACTCCCATGATGGCACAATATAATGAGATTAAAGAATTACATAAAGATAAAGTTTTATTTTTTCGACTTGGTGATTTTTATGAAATGTTTGATGATGATGCTATAGAAATTTCTAGATTGTTAAATTTAACTTTAACTCATAGATCAAAGACACCTATGTGTGGTATTCCTTACCATGCATCTAAAGCATATATAAAACGATTATTAGAATCTGGGAAAAAAATTGCAATTTGTGAACAAGTTGAAACCCCAACAAAAGAAACAAAATTAGTTAAGAGAGAAGTTGTCCAAGTTATTACACCTGCAACTGTTGTTGAGGATGATTATTTAGATTCTAAATCAAGTAATTATATAATTTGTATTTCTTTTTCAAGGAAAATGACTTCAGTAGCTTTTAGTGATATAACAAGTGGTGAGTTTGTATTAAAATGTTTTGAAAAAGATACTAGCTTTCAGCAAATTAATGCTTTATTATCTCAAATTCGACCAAAAGAAATCCTTGTTAATGAGGATGATTATTTTGTACATACAGATTTCGCAAAAATCCTTGATGAAAGAAATATTATGATTACAAAATTGCAATCAATTTCTTTTACAAAAAAAAGAGCTTATCAAAAATTAATAGATCATTTATCACTTTCATCATTAAAAGTATTTAATATAGAGGCTGATTATCCAGCAATAAAACCAGCAGGGGCTTTGCTAAAATATATTTATGATACATCAATGTCTTCTTTAAATCAGATAACATCTTATAGGATAGAAGAAGATACTAGTTTTATGATAATAGATTCTTCTACAAGAAAGAGTTTAGAATTATTAATAAATACCCAAGATGGAACTCACAATAATACTCTTTTTTCAGTTATGAATAAAACAATTACAAGTGGTGGAACTCGATTGTTAAAAAAATGGTTAAGCTATCCATTAATTAATAAAGAAATAATAATAAATAGACAAAACTGGGTTGAGTATTTTAAAAATAATAGAGAAGAAAGAGAAAGAGTTAGAGAGGAGTTAAAAAATGTTCTTGATATGGTAAGATTAACTACTCGAATATCTATGAAAAGAAATCTAGCTAGTGATTTATTAGGAATAAAAAGAACTGCTAGTGCATTTTTTAATATAATTAAAGATGATTTTGAAAGATATGAAACATTAATAAACGAAAATACAGACAAAAAAGTTGAAATTAATAATTCAGTTTATGAAGTAAAAAAAGATACAATGGATGAAATTTTTTCTCTTGTTGATTTAATAAAAAGAGGAATAAATGATGATATTCAAGGACCTTTTGAAGAAGGAAAAATAATAAAACAAGGCTTTGATAAACAACTTGATGAGCTTAGAGATATAAAAAATCAAGGATCTAAATATTTAAAAAAATATATAGAAGATTTAAAAGCTGAAACAAATATACCAAATATAAAATTAGGGTATAATAAAATTCTTGGAAATTTTATTGAAGTTAGAAAAACTCATATTGATAAAGTTCCTAATACATTTTATAGAAAACAAACTCTAGTAAATGCTGAGCGCTATACAAGTGATGAATTAAGTGAAATTGAAACTAAAATATTAAAAAGTAGTTATGCTGCTGAAAAAAGAGAGAGAGAGGTATATAATTTAATAGTTGAAAAAGCCTCAGAGATCTCAACATCTTTATTAATGCTTGCAAATGCTTTAAGTAGAATCGATGTACTACAATCTTTTGCTTATGTAGCAGATAGATATAATTATAATAAACCAAATATAGTTAATGGCAATTGTGTAAATATAAAAAACGGAAGACATCCTGTAGTTGAAAACCAATTAGGAATTGACTCTTTTATATCAAACGATTTAACACTTCAAGAAGGAAATAAAAGATTTTGTTTAATTACTGGACCTAATATGGCAGGTAAATCTACATATTTAAGGCAGTGTGCTCTTATAATTTTATTAACCCAAATTGGTAGCTATACTCCAAGTGATAGTGCACAAATTTCATTAGTTGATAAATTATTTTGTAGAGTTGGTGCATCTGATAATATTGCAAAAGGGGAATCTACTTTTATGGTTGAAATGCAAGAAGCTGCTCATATTTTACGAAGTGCAAGTGAAGACTCTTTTGTTATAATGGATGAGATTGGTAGAGGGACAAGTACACAAGATGGAATGAGTCTTGCTAATGCTTTTATGAAACATTTAGTTAAAATAAATTGTAAAACTTTATTTGCAACACATTATCATGAATTAACTTTATTAGATACATCTAATATAAAATTATTAACACTTGCAGTAGAGGAGAGAGGTAAGAATATAACTTTTGTTAGAAAAGTTATAGAAGGTGTTGCTAATTCTTCTTATGGTCTTCATGTGGCAAAATTAGCGGGAGTTCCATCCCCAATTTTAAAAGATGCTGATAAATTTCAAAGAAAGCATTTTGGTGAATATACAATAAAAAATAATCAAATGGATTTATTTTCAATGGCGCAATTAGAAGAATTAGAATCTCATGAAGATATTGGTGAGATAAATGAAAATTACACTCAAATAATACAAGAGATAAATAACTTTGATTTAACTAGATCTACTCCTATTCAAGCTTTAGTATTTTTAGAAAAAATCAAGGCTGAGATAGAAGAGAAACAAAATCCTTAACTATTGACAAAAACATAAGAGCTTAGTAATATAAACTTACATTTAAATATTGATTTTTGGGAGACCGCAAATCGCAGGTCTCCTTTTTATTGGTAATTTTAAAAGGAAAATATGAAGAATAATATTATAAAAGACCCGTTGTTTTTAGAATATGCACCTTTATTAGAGGCTATGGATATAACTTTAGTTGATATTAAATTTAATGAAAATCCATACAGTGCTAATCTTTATGTAGTAATCAAAACAAGTCAAGGAGAAACAACTGTTGATCATTGTGCTAAAGTTCATAGGTTAATTAGACCTAGAATGGAAATAAAATTAGCACCAGAGCAAGAGTTTAATTTAGAAGTATCAACTCCTGGCTTACAGAGAAAAATTAAAGATGCATATGAGTTTACATTATTTAAAGAAAAAAGAGTAAGAGTTTATGATTACATAGAATCTAGTTGGTATTCTGGAATTATTAAAGAAGTTTTAGAAGATTCTTTAGTTTTAAAAGATTGCAAAGATCAAGATGATAAAAAAATGGAAAATGAATTAAATATAGATTTTGAAAATATTTCTAAAGCAAAGTTAGAATATGTTTGGGAGGATAGAAAACATGCCAAGTGATTTAGGTGATTCTATAAAAAGATTAGTTGATAGTGGCATTTCTGAAGATTTAGTAAAATCAACAATTGAAGAGTTTTTAAAAGCTGCATATAAGAGGAAATTTGGATCTGATGCTAATGCAGTAGTTGAAATTTCATTAGATCCTGGTTCAGTAGACTTATATTCAAGAAAAATGATTGTTGATGAAGATAATTATTACAATACATTAAACGAAATCTCTCTAGAAGAAGCTAGAGAATTTAATAGTGAAGCAGAACTTGGTGATGTTATTTTAATTCCAGTAGATATAGATAAGACATTTGATAGAATTAGTGTTCAAAGTGCTAAACAAAAAGCTCATCAAAGCTTTAGAGATATTCAAAAAGATTCTATTTACAGTGAATTTAAAACTAAAGAAGGCTGTTTAATTAATGGTTATTATAATCGTAAAATAAGAAATGATATATTTATAAATATTGGTTCAACAGAAGGTATATTACCAGCTCGTTATCAATCACCAAGAGAAAATTATTCTCAAGATGATAAAATTAAATGTTTTGTCGAAAAGGTTGAAAAAAATGATAGAGGTGTTAGAGTAATATTATCAAGAACATCTCCTGAATTAATAAGAAATTTATTTGAATTAGAAGTTCCTGAAATTGGACAAGGTCAAATTGATATTGTAAATGTTTCAAGAGAAGCTGGTTATAGATCAAAAATAGCCGTAAAAACAAATAATCAAGATATTGATCCAGTTGGATCTTGTGTTGGTCTAAAAGGTAATAGAATACAAACTGTTATAAAAGAAATCGAAGGTGAAAAAATTGATGTAATTAACTATGATTCTAATCCAGTAAATTACATTATGAATGCATTAACTCCTGCACAAGTTATTGATGTTGTAATAACAGATAGATTAACTTATAGGGCTATTGCAATTGTTGATGAATCTCAATTATCATTAGCAATTGGTAAGGGTGGCTTAAATGTTAAATTAGCAAAGAAATTATGTGATTGGAACATTGATGTTAAAACTCCAGCAGAATTCCAAGAACTAGAATTTGTCAATAATGCTAAGGTAAGAGCAGAATCTTTCTTTAATACTGGTGAAGAAGAAGAATATATTGAAGATGAGAGTGAAATTGCACTACAAGATACAGGTATTGCTGAAGATGAAATTCAATTCTCTGATATTGAATTAGATGATAATATTGTAGCTAAACTTCAATTTCATGATATTTATACTATTGAAGAATTTGTAAATTTAAGTGATTCTGAAATTGAAGAATTTGGTGATTTAACAAAAGATGATTTAGAAGCAATAAATACTGTTATTTTACAATATGTTGACATTGTTGAAGAAGAAGATGATGATGA
>CAZPTG010000127.1:0-6921 GCA_964589355.1 uncultured Spirochaetaceae bacterium | reverse complement strand
GCATAATTTTCTAAATTTTCACACCATTTTTCACCCCACCATGTTTTAGCAATTTTTCTACCTTCAATATTAACTGGGGAATAACCTAATTTTAAGCTCTCTCTACTTTTTTGTCTTAATTCTTCAATTGACATTTGTTTATATTTATTAAAATCCAAAATAATAACCTCTTTAAATTAATCTGAATATGAAAAGAATTCTTTCAATTTTTTATCATCCATTTTAGTAATCCAAGAAACTGTAGAATCTTCACTTTCACCAATTACTTTTTCTGACAATTCTTTTTTAGAATTAATTATATCATTTATTTTATCTTCAATAGTTTTAGTACAAATAAATTTATATACATTAACAACTTTTTTTTGCCCAATTCTAAAAGCTCTATCAGTTGCTTGATTTTCGACAGCTGGATTCCACCATCTATCAAAATGAACTACATGATTTGCACTCGTTAAATTTAAGCCAGTGCCTCCAGCTTTAATTGAAAGAATCATAAAAGGATAATAATTATCACTATTAAAATCCTCAACCCTTTGACTTCTTATTTTAGGTGATACACTACCATCAATAAATAACCCCTCATATCCAAAGAGTTCTTCTAAATAATTTTTTAAAGGCTCAATTATACTCTTATATTGAGTAAAAACTAGCATTCTCTCATGTTTTTCTTTAATCACTTGAGCTAGTTCTTTTAATGCTAAAAATTTACCACTTTCTCTCTCTTTATATTCATCAATTTTTAAATATTGACTTGGATGATTACATATTTGCTTACTTTTTAAAATTGTTGAAAGAATTAAACCTTTTCTTTCTATTCCCTCTTTTTCATCAAGAGTCTTCTTAACGTCTTTTAGTAAATTTTTATATAAAGTGACTTGTTTAGTCGAGAGGGGAATATATAAATCTCTTTCTATTTTATTAGGTAAATCTTTTATTATCGTTTTATCAGTTTTGAGCCTTCTTAAAACAAAGGGATCAACAACATTTCTTAAACTTTTATATATTCTAGTATTATCTTTAGCTTTCTTAGTTATTTGTGAAAAATCTTTTTTATTACCCAACAATCCAGGATTTACAAAATCAAAAATAGACCAGAGATCTAATAATGAATTTTCTATAGGAGTACCTGTCATTGCTATCCTATTTTTTGAATTAATAGATTTTATAACTTTAGATTGTTTTGTATTTGAATTTTTTATTGCTTGAGCTTCATCTAAAATAATCAAATCCCATTTTTTTTCATTTATACTTTCTCTGAGAGACACCATTTTATAAGTAGATAAATATATCCCTTTTTTATTAAAATCCATTTCTTGAAGTTTTTTCTCACTTTTGTCCAAAACAAACATATCAAGAGTTGAAATAAATTTTTCTCTCTCAGCTAACCAGTTCCCAATAAGTGAAGCGGGCACAATAAGCAATACTGTGTTTATTCGATTTTCTTCTATTAAAGATCCTAAAATAGCTAATATCTGGACAGTTTTTCCAAGACCCATATCATCGGCTAAACAAGGCCCCAATCCTAGGGATAACATTTGATAAAGCCAAAGTACACCTTGTTTTTGATATTCTCTTAAATTACCTGAAAAGTTATTTGATAATTTGAATTCTTCAATATCGGAGGCTTTATGATTGTAAAAATTTTCAAGCCATTCTCCGTTTTTATATATTACATCTTCATTAATATTAATTGAGGAATTCGGATCTTGTTGCATTTTAACAAACTCTAAAAAAGTAATTCCTCCTCCAATTTCATTAATCAAATTATTATAATCATATAACAACTTCATTAATTTTTTATGATTAATTTCTATCCACTTACCTTTATATTTTATCAAACCTTCTTCTAATTTTAACAACTGTTCTATTTCATCTTTTGAAAGATTCTCATCTTCAAAAACAAAATTCAAATCAACTGATAATATAGATTTAAGAGACATGCTATTATCAAAACTTTCTCCTATATTTACTTGAGTATGAATTTTATTTTTTGATTTCCACCATGAGGGAAATCGAAAACCAATTCCACATTTACTAATATAATCAGAGTGCTTTAGTAATTGATAGGCCTCATCGGATGTTAAATAATTAGGATCAAATATCTGCCCCCCTTCAATTAGAGAAGATAAAATATCACATTTACCACTAGCTTTAAAAATAGATGACAATAAATGTAATAATTGCTTATTATCATTTTTAAATTCATTTAAAGCATATGATAAAGGCATATGTTTAACTTTATTATCAACAATAGTTGTATAACTAGTTAAAAAACCAAAAGGATATTCATTATTATCAGTTTCAACTAAGTGAAAATAAGTTCTATCAGATTCATTAAAATCTGGGAAAAAGGATGTTAAACAAGCCTCAATAGTTCCATCATAATTATTTATTGTACTATAAAGCCAATTTTCTAATAAATTCCAATAATAAGTTATCCAATTATTATCAATATATTCAAACCCAGAGCACAAAGGTTTAGCATCTGTAATTTTATTTATCACCTCAGCTGATAATTCAATTTTAATATTTGCTTTTAATAAAATAGAATCAATTTTCTCTACACATCTAAGAAATTCATTTGAAAAAAAGCAAAGAAAATCTAAACCTAAGTTATCAATTTTATCCCCACTTTTTATGTATTCAAAAATACTTAAAATAGGTTCTTTTCTAAATTTTTCCACCCAAGGCGAAGTACCTGAAACATTATATCCATCTTCAACAAACCATAAATCAAATTCAATATTATTCATAATCTTGATATTACATGAAAAATTATATAAATAAAACAAAAAAATAATTATCAATAACAAAATAGTAAAAAAGTCTAACTCTAAAAATAACAACTTTAAACTTAATGAAAAAAATACTATATTTTTTAAAGAAAAAAAGCACTTTTTTCTTATTGACACTTATTATTAAATATGATAATTTCACCTTTGTGAATTAGTTAAAACTAATAAACATTAAGGGCCTATAGCTCAGTTGGTTAGAGCAACGGACTCATAATCCGTGGGTCGTAAGTTCAAGTCTTACTGGGCCCATAACAACATCCATATAAATTGGATGTTGTTTTTTTTCTTCACAACATAAATTATTTTATATTAAAATTAGAATAAATATTGATTTGTAATAACTTAATCTAATAATTTATATTTAGTTTTGATATATTAAGATAACTTATTAGTAGAGACTATATAAAATGAAAAGATTCTTAAATAATGAAATTGAAAAAACCAAAAAGATTGTAAACTCATTTTTTAAAACAATAATTTTTACATTTTTATAATGTAATTAAATTTCCACAATTATTAACTAAATCATCAATTGACGAAATATTTTCTTTAATAAAAGGATTCAATTGAAATGTTGAGAGAGGAAAAATAGATTTCAATTTCTTAAAAGTATAATTATAATTTTCTGTAGATTTGTTGATGATAATCTTATTTATGGTGAAATTTAATTCATCCATTTGCTTTTTTATTAATAAACTCTCACTATAGCTCATCTCATCTTCATTCAAAACTAAAATGAAATTAACTATATTTTTATTTTTTAATAAATTATTAAGTTTTGTATATCTATCCTTCATCAATATTAAACGTTTATAAATTGGATCGTCTTGAACTATTTCCTGATTTTCTTTTCTTATATTTTTTATTGTATTTTTTTTATTAACAATTTCTACTCTCATCTCTAAAAGGCTATTAATCCAATGTAAACTTAAATTTGGGAGAGCTAAAGTTTTTAAAGTTAAAGCTGTTGGAGGAGTATCAACAAAAATATTATCAAACTTTTTTTCATCTATACATCGCTCTAATGCCAAAAGTGCAGCATATTCTTCAGTGCCTGGAGCATATTTCAATATTGAAAAATATTTATCTATATTAAGTGATTGTTGATAATGATACATATTCTTTAATTGATTTTGCGTATTCTTAATATATTTTTTTCCTAATTTAGAAATATCACTTTCTCTCACATAATATTTATCTTCAATTTTTTTTGCTTTATTTGAAAATTTTTGATTGAATATATCATGTAAATTATGCGCAGGGTCTAAAGAATCTAATAAAACATTATTTTTTTTTGTATATGCTTTTGTAGCAGAAAGTGCTGAGCAAGTAGATTTACCAACTCCACCTTTGCCTATAAATATATTAATTTTTTCCATTTTATGTACTCCAAATTCTAGGGTTCACCCATAACGCTAGCTAATTCACTTAATCCATTACCAGTTTGTGATGCCCGTAAAAACATTTTTTCAATATCTTCTTCCATAAATGGAATTAATTCTAAACAAACAAAAACAGGTGGAGATGGAAATCCAATAGCAGAACCAAATAACATTAAAGTGAAAACATTTTCCATTTCACTTACTTCATATTCTATTTGAGAAGTGGCTTTATGAAGAGAGGCTTCATGAAAGCCTACAATAAAGCCTTTTATATTTATTATCAATTTCTTTAATAAGTTCATTTTATTTTTTAACTTGGTAGGTAATAACCTCTTTATCATATATTTTTCTAGAAGGGAAAATTGAATACAAACCCCAAAGACTCATTATTATTGCAATATATAAATGATAAATATATATAGGATAATAATATCCATACAATGAAAAAAGAGATCCAATAAAAACACTTACAATTGTTAAAATTTTAAATTTTAAGTATTCTTCTTGTTTTAAACCTTTGTTTTTTATACTTTTATTATAAAAACCTGTTCTAAAAAGAATTGGAATAGCAACTGAGAATATTGTAGATCCTAATAGAATATTAGTTGAAACAGCTCTCGTTGATTCCCTCTCATTATTTCCTTTTGTAAGGAAAACCAATAAAAAAACAATAAGCAATACTACATAATTAACAACACTAAGATTAGTTATTTTCTTAAATATTTTCTCCATAATTACCTTCCCTTTTAGCTCTATTATAGCAAAGGGTGTCAAATTTGACACCCTTTAAATAATCATTATGCTAATTTCTCTTCTTTTGTTTGAAAAATTGCCTTAACACTTTCAAAGGAAACTAATACTACAATTAAGATAATAATTAGATTTACGAGCCCTAACATTAAAGAAGAAGATGTTAAATAATTCATTTCATTAATAATCAATGCCCATAATGTCATAATCAACATAAATACAGCCGGTATAAATGATACTAAATATTTATTTCCACCTCGTTTTTTCAAATATACTGAAGCTGTAAATAAAGCTAAAGCTGCAAGAGTTTGGTTATTTGCACCAAATAGTGGCCAAAGAGTTAAAGCTCCTTTACCATCAACACCAGTTGAGAATGCTAATAATCCAGCAGTTAATAAAGCTAATATAGTTGCACCATATTTATTTGTAAAAAAGCTCTTATTTTCAGAGGCTCCTACTCGATTTGCTCCTAATAATTCTTGAATAACATATCTTTGTAGTCTTGTAGTTGTATCTAATGATGTACCAGCAAAAGAAGCAACAAAAACACCCATAATAATTAAACCTAAATATTTTGGAACACCCAAATAACGTATCATATTTGCAGAGCCTTCAACAAAAGCTCCGACTTTAGAACCCAGACCAGCTGCAGCTCCCCAAGAAGCATAGTGTTCACTCCATTTTGCAATTCCAACAACACCAGAAGCATCACCTTTTGAAGCTAAACCAATTCCAGCAACAGTTGCAACTATAACTAATACAGCCAAAGCACCTTCCATTAACATAGAACCATAACCTACAAAAACAGCATCAGCTTCTTTATCTACTTGCTTTGAAGTTGTTCCTGAAGCTACGACAGAATGGAAGCCTGAAATAGCTCCACAAGCAATAGTAATAAACAAGAAAGGCCATAAAGAAGGGGCACCTTGAGGATTTACTTGTACAGCAGGAGCTACAATACTAAGACCACTAAAGGCTGAAACAAAAACACCTAAAATTAATAAAGACATTGCAATAAATAATTCCCATGAATTTATATAATCTCTTGGTTGTAATAATGTAGTTACTGGTAAAGTAGAAGCAATAAAAGCATAAATAAATAAGATAATTGTCCAAGAACCAGTTGCAGGCATTGCACCAATAGCTGGCATATTTATAGGTAAAAAATGTCCTAGCACAACAGTTATATACATAGCAACAACTGCTAATATAGTTGCAGATGTAACATTTTTATTTTTTTTATAAACAGCAACACCTAAGGCTATAGCTATAGGAATCTCCATCCAAACAGGAAGTACTGCTTCTGGATACATACTGAAAATAACTGCTATAACCATTCCTAAAATAGCTAAGAACAACCATAATTCTATAAATACAATTAAGAAAAAAGCAATTCTTACTTTTTTACTAATATATTGAGAAGCAATTTCAGAAATAGATTTCCCTTGAGATCTTAAAGACATTACTAAAGCTGAAAAGTCTTGAACAGCTCCCATAACAATAGATCCTACAAACACCCAAATTAAAGCAGGTAACCATCCCCATATAACACCAATAGCAGGCCCAACAATGGGTCCAGTACCAGCAATTGAAGTAAAATGGTGACCAAAAATAATACCTTTTTTGGTTGGAACATAATCAACACCATCTTCATATTCATGAGAAGGAGTTGTGTTCTTTTTTGATAATTCAAAAATCTTATTGCCAATAAATTTACCATACAATTTATAAGCTATAAGATATCCAACAAATGCTAAAACCATAATTAATACAGCATCCATATATACCTCCATAATCTATATATCACTCTCTTCATTGAACACCTTATAACCTTTTATGTCAAAAAAAAATATGCTATATTCAAACATTTTACCATTTATTATTATATTATTTTATAAAAATTAATTTTATAAATCTTTACACAATAAATAATTATTATTGTTCTTGCTAAGTAATTCTGTCAAATGATTGCTCAAATGACTTGAAAATCCCTG
>CAZPTG010000126.1:0-6924 GCA_964589355.1 uncultured Spirochaetaceae bacterium | reverse complement strand
TCAAGTCAATACATAGAATCAAAGAAAAATAAAAGAGACTAAATTAGGAGGTTTCATGAGAAAAATAAAAGCAAAAGAGTTAACAAATGATAGTTTTAAAGAATTTGGATCATTTTATAATTTACTTAATCCACAAGGTTATAATTTAGGCGATTTTTTCCCTGATCATTTAGAAGTTTCAAACAATTCTAATATGGCACATGGGTTTTCTTCACTTATAGTTTATAAAAAAGAAAACATGATAGTAGATACCGTAGAGTATCATAATACAACTGCTGAAGTATTATTACCTCTTGATAGTGATATTGTAATTCATGTAGCACCTCCAAATAACAAAAAAGTTGTTGAATTAACACAAGCTTTCATTGTTCCAAAAGGAACAATTGTAAAACTAAATGTTGGGGTAACACACCTTTGTCCTTTCTCTATAGAACATGATCTAGCTCATGTAATGGTGGCTCTACCTCAAAGAACTTATGAAAATGATTGTGAAATTGTAAAATTATTAAACGATGAACAATTTGAAATTGTATTATAAAAAAGGAAATAAATATGAAAAAATTAATCAACAAACCAGAAAATTATGTAAAAGAAATGTTAGAAGGACTTTATATTGCACACCCTGATTTAATAACTTATACAGGTGATGATGTTCATTGCCTTGTTAGTGCAAATAAAAAAGATAATAAAGTTGGAATTGCTACAGGCGGTGGTTCAGGACACTTACCTCTCTTTTTAGGATATGTAGGAAAAGGAATGCTTGACGCTTGCTCAGTTGGAGATGTATTTCAAAGCCCAAGCCCAGAACAAATGCTCGCTTGTACAAAAGAAATTGATAGCGGCGCTGGAGTATTATACATTTATGGTAACTATAATGGAGATATTTTTAATTTTGATATGGCTGCTGAACAAGCTGATTTCGAAGAAGATATTAGAGTTGAATCAGTAATTGCAGGTGATGATGTAGCTTCTGCAGGACCTGCAGCTCCTGGTGAAAAAAACACAAGACGTGGAGTAGCCGGTATTGTATTTGTTTATAAATGTGCAGGTGGAGCAGCTGATGCAATGCTTAGCTTAGATGAAGTAAAAAGAATTGCTGAAAAAGCTTGTAAAAATGTTAGAACAATGGGTGTTGCTCTAACACCATGTATTGTTCCTAGAGTAGGAAAACCTGGCTTTAACATTGGTGAAGATGAGATGGAAATTGGTATGGGTATCCATGGCGAAACTGGTATTAGAAGAGGTAAATTAGAACCTGCTGATCAAGTAGCTGAAGAAATGGTTGCAAAAATTATTGATGATATCCCATTTAATAATAATGATGAAGTTGCTGTTATGGTTAATGGATTAGGAGCTACCCCTTTAGATGAACAATATATTATTGTAAGAAAAATTGATGAAATACTTAAAGGTGAAAATATAAAAGTACACAGATATTATGTCGGTGAATATGCTACTTCTATTGAAATGGCTGGAGTTTCAATTAGTATGATGAAATTAGATGATGAATTAAAGAAATATCTTGATGCTCCTGCTCAAACACCATTTTTTACACAATTATAGGAAATTATTATGGACGTAAAAATAATAGAAAATTTTTTAAATCAAGCTGCTAATATAATGAGTGAAGAAAAAACACACTTAATTGAAGAAGATAGCATAGTCGGTGATGGGGACTTAGGACTAACTATGAGTGATGGATTTGAAGCAGCCGCTAAAAGTTTATCAGATAATCCACAAAAAGATTGCGGTAAAGCTCTTTATTTTGCAGGTAAAGCTATGAGTATCAAAGTTCCATCTACAATGGGGACTTTGATGGCAAGTGGACTAATGCAAGCCGGAAAAGCTTTAAAAGGTAAACAAGAGTTATCTAATCAGGATATAGTGATTCTTTTTGAAGAATATTTAAATGGTGTAACTCATAGAGGGAAAGCTAAAATTGGTGAAAAAACTTTTGTTGATGGATTATATCCAGCTGTTGAATCTTTAAAAAACACTAAAACTCAATCGTTAAAAGAAAGTGCTCATCTTGCAGCAGAGGCTGCGATGCAAGGTTATTATAATACTCAAGGCATGATTGCTGTTCATGGAAGAGCTGCTACAAGAGGAGAAGCTTCAAAAAAACTTCTTGATCCTGGTGCTTTAGTTGCTGCTTTATTAATGAAAGCTTTTAATCTTTCAATTAATTAAAAATATAAATTGAAAAGAATATTACAATTTTTGTATACTCTTGCACGAAGAATTATTTCTTCGTGCAAAAGTAGCTAAATAGGAATATATCATGAATAAAATACTAAATTATGGTTCTCTAAATATTGATAAAACTTTTTCACTTGATCATATAGTAAAGCCAGGGGAAACAATTTCTTCTTTTTCTTATGAAGAAAATGCTGGCGGAAAAGGATGTAATCAAGCTGGAGCTTTAGCAAAAGCGGGCTGTGATGTATATATGGCAGGAAAAATTGGTTTTGATGGAAAATTTTTATTAAATCTTTTAAAAAATTTCAATGTTAATATTGAAAATATAAACAAAGAGGGCTCTACAACAGGTCAAGCTATAATACAAGTTTCAAAAGATGGGCAAAATTCAATAATTTTGAGCCCAGGTGCTAATTTTGAAAATTCTAAAGAGGAAATTGATTTAGTACTTAAAAATTTTTCAAAAGGTGATTTTTTAATTTTACAAAATGAGATTAATAATATTGAATATTTAATTAATAAAGGATATGAAAAGGGCTTAACAATCTGCTTTAACCCATCTCCATTTACAAATGAAATATTAAAGCTACCGTTAAAAAAGATATCATATTTTTTTGTAAATGAAATCGAAGCTGCTCAAATAACACAAAATAAATGTAATAATAACTTTGAGACTATACTTGATGCTATTTGCAAAAAATTTTTAACTTCACATATAGTAATGACAATGGGCAAAGCTGGATCTTATTATTCTTATAAAGAAAAAACTTACCATCAACCTATAATTGATTCTCCTGTTGTCGATACAACTGCTGCTGGAGATACCTTTATGGGATACTTTATTGCATCTTTAATATTTAACTATAATGAAAAAGAGGCTCTTTATTATGCAACAAAAGCATCTTCAATAACTGTTAGTAAAAAAGGAGCCTTAACTTCTATACCATTAAAAAAAGATATTTTTAAATAATTTAATATTTAATATCTTATAAATATTAACATTATATAATTCTTTTGATATATTATTTTCAAGGAGAAAGAAAATGAGAATTGTATTAGCAAATGATCATGGTGCAGTTGAGTTATCAAAAGAAATTGCACAACACCTTGAAAAAAAAGGATTTGAAGTAAATCATTTAGGTGTTAAAGAGGAAAAATCAGTTGACTATCCAGATATGGCTGAGTTAGCATGTAAAGAATATTTACAAGGCAACTATGACTTTGGTATTCTTTGTTGCGGAACAGGAATTGGTATTTCAATTAGTGCAAATAAAATTGATGGAATTCGATGTGCACTACCTCAAAATATATTTGCAGCCAAAATGGCAAAAGAACATAATAATGTAAACTTTATTGCATTTGGTGGTAGAATAGATTATCAAGAAAGCCCCATTGATATGATTGATGCTTTTATTGAAGATTCTTTTTTAGGTGATAGACACCTAAGACGTGTTAACAAAATCATGTCTCTAGAAAAATAATATTAAATATATTTAAATAAAGAAATCCTATCTAATGGTTAAATGCCAAATAGATAGGATTATTTTTAAAAAAATGAAAAATTACAATTCATAAATATTTACAGCTTCAACATTTAAGGTTCTTCCATCTTTCGATGTAGGAATTGTAATATCTCCATTTTTAATCATGTTTATTACATCTGTTTTATTAAAAGATTCTCCCATTCCTATTAATTCCCAGTTGTTATCACATAATGGATCAAGTACACCATTTAATTCTTCTTGAACATATTTTGCAATTAATGCTCTAACTTCAGAATTAAGTTGATCTTCATTATAACTATCATAATAAACAGAATTTTCATCTACCCATCCGTTAGATTTTAAAGTACCAAATCTATAATTATTAACAGCAAGTTTATAGACTCTATTAGGATCAATAGGTTCTCCATTTATAGTTGGATTAACAATCCTATTACCAACTTCTTTTGAAATATCAACTTTATAATCTACCCCAGCAAACATATCATAATTATATCCTCTTACATCAGGGTTAAAGGATATTGTTACATCGCCATCCTTATAAGTATTATAATAACTTACACTCCATTCCATATAATCTAATAAATTTTCTCCACTAATGTTAACACCCATTAATGTATTATTATATTTATAAATAAATGCAACATCTTTTTTCTTAAAATCACCTTTATTTAGTGTAGAATCAAATTTAAATAATGCAGCTGAAGAAACTTCTGCATCTGCATATTTCTTTTGAACTGTGTTAATCAAATCTATAACAGCTGTATCTTCAATTTGAGTTCTTGGCATTGTTGTAACATGAGAATCTCCTGTTATATAATCAACCCCTTCTACTAAGAAATCTTCAGTAATTTCACCAATTACAGTATTTGCATCTTTTATGCTTTTATCATGAACCCATTTAAATTCATCTAAAACTTCTTGAGATGGATCAGATCCTTTTGTTTCTAAGTTTTCAGCTTTAACACCATCAATTGTCCAACTTCCATCAACTTTTTTTAAATTAATAGTACTAAATGCTACTTTATTACCGTATCTTCCAGGTTCCATAACAAATGTATCATTTACATTTTCACAATAAGTTGCGTGTTCATGACCTGCAATAATTAAATCCAATTCAGGAATTTGTTCAGCTAACTGATAAACTCCGCTTAAATTTTCTTCTTCATATTGACCATTTCTAGAAATATGCATCGCTGCTACAATAACATCAGCACTATCACCAATTTCATCTACTGCATCTTTAGTAGCTTGAAGTGGAGATACAAAATCTAAACCTTGAAAATGCTCAGGTGCGGAAGCTTCCCATTGTGGAACATGAGGTGCAACACCTCCTATTACAGCAACTTTAACTCCTTCAATATTATAAATTTGATAAGGTAGTACATAATGAGAACCATCTGCTACATTTTTAATATTTGCACAAACAACTCTACCATCAAAAGCTTCTAAATTCCTTTCTAAAAAAGGAAGTCCAAAATTAAATTCATGATTTCCTGGAATCCAAACATCATATTCCATCACATTCATACATTCTACCATAGGATGTATATCCATATCATTAAATAATTCTGCACTATTGTCTTGAACAGTATCTCCTACATCAATTACAAGAGCATTAGGATATTCTTCCCTAACTTTCTTTACAAAGGGATATGTCATTGAAAAACCTGCATCATTATCAGCAGAATCAATAGCATATTCATATGGATAAATTCTACCATGTACATCTGATGTAGCTGCAATAGCTATCGTGAGTTCATCAGCATCACTAGCTTCACCTTTTACAACTTCTCCATCTCTAACATAATCAAATTCTTGAACTGTAGCTTTTTGAGTTTCTACAGTATTCTTTGTTGTACAACTAAGTAATAGTGATAAAACAAGAATCAACATTAAACAAAATCTGAGTTTTACTTTCTTCATTTGCTCCTCCTAAAGTTTAGCAATATTACACATATTGCTGTAAATAAAACACTTGATACCATACCTATTGATCCACAAAGGGCTTGTAAAATATTTATTACAATCAAAGGTATATTAATAAACTGTCGATAACTCATATCATAGCCCCATATCATCATTGCTAAAGGCAATGATGCCCCACAAAACGCTAATACCAAAGTATTAGTCATTGTACCTATAATATCTTTACCAACAGATAATAAAGAAGAAAATAATTCCTTCTTTTTAATAGCTGGATTAAGTTTTAACATTTGTTGAGCACTACTTGCAATTGAAACTGCAACATCCATGGTTGCACCTAAAGATGAGAAAAGAATTGAAACAAATAAAATATCTTTTAATTTAAAATTCCTATCTTGAGCTAAATATAATAAAGCCTCACCTTTTTCCATATCAATACCGGATAAGTTAAGAAAATAGCCAAAAATATAGCTTAAAAAACCTGCAAAAGTTATCCCAAATAAAGTTCCTATTGAAGCAATTAAGGCCTTTTTTGAAAAACCAGCTATCAATAAATAAGTTATAATACAAATAACAATAGAACTAATTATTGAAATTAAAATAGGATGCGGACTCCACATTCCAGGGACTATGATATAGATTAAAACAGTTGCTGTAAAAGCAAGTGATAATAAACTATTTAGACCTTCTTTTCTTCCAATCACTAAAACGATAAACACAAACAAACAAGCTAAAAAATACACACCTATTTCCCGGCGATAATTATATAACCACACAACTGTTTTACCCTTTGAATCTATTCTTAGTGTAAAAATAGCTTTTAAACCTTCATAAGCATATGCACTTCTAAGAGAACTCAATGTGTGGCTAATTGTGAATGTATTCCCTGCCTGTGAGCCTTCTTCAATTCTGACAACAAATTTTTGGTTACCTCTATATCTATTATCTACATATAAATCTTCTTCTGTATTATCTTCTAATACCTTAACAACCGTTCCTAATACAAACTCTTGAGTAAAAATAGCACTTTTTTTATATTGTTTTGTAAAGTTAGGAGCTAATTGAGTAATCAAAAAAATAAGTAATAATACACATAAAGTTATACCTAATTGTTTTTTTACTTCAATTTTATTAATTTTTTAACTCTCCATTTTTTAAGTAGAGTACTAGTTTACAACCAAAATATTAAATAGGCAACTAATTTTTTATAAAAACAAAATATTTATTAATAACAATTATATTCTCGTGAGTCGCGAGTTCTCTACTAAAATTTCTAAAGCATGCAACTTATAATTAT
>CAZPTG010000125.1:0-6934 GCA_964589355.1 uncultured Spirochaetaceae bacterium | reverse complement strand
ATATATTAAATTTTGTAAGAAATAGATTTAAAGTAATATTAGTTGATGAATATCAAGATTCTAATGTCGCTCAATTTAATTTATTATATACTTTAGTAGGAAAAAATACTCAAGTTTGTGTTGTAGGTGATGATGATCAAAGTATTTATAAATTTAGAGGAGCTGAGATAAAAAACATTTTATCTTTTCCTGAAGTTTTCTCTAATACTAAAACAATAACATTAAATGAAAATTATAGATCAACAGTATCAATATTAGATGTTGCCTCTAGTGTTATAAATAATAATAAAGCTCGTCATAATAAAAGTTTATATACTAACAACTTCAAAGGTGAAAAACCAAAAGTATATTATGTCAGTGATGAAAAAGAAGAAGCACATAAAGTAATAAATTTAATTCAAAGAAGTAAAAATTATAATAATAGTGCTATTCTCTATAGAACTAATGCACAATCACAAACTTTTGAAACTTTGCTTAGAAGGAAAGCAATACCCTATAGAATAATTGGAGCATTAAAGTTCTATGATAGAGAAGAAGTAAAAGATGCTATTGCTTTAATGCAGTTGTTTTTTAATTCAAAAGATATAGTTAATTTTAAGAGAATGATAAACAAACCTCCTAGAGGTATAGGAAAAACAAGTGTAGAAAAGATTGAATCTTTAATAGATGAAGCACAAGGAGATGTCTTTGGTGCGACTAATTTAGCTTGTGAGAAAAAGATATTATCAGCAAGATGTTCTAATAGTGCAAGATCTTTTATTGAGCAGATGAAAAAAGCTTATGAAATAATAGAGAGAGGAGAATTATCCCAAGGTGTAAAAACTCTTTTAGAAGATGTTGGCTTAATTGATTACTATAAAAAGCAAGATATTTCAAAAAATACTTTTAAAGTTGATAATTTAGATAGTCTAATTAGTGCATTAGAATCATATCCTTCTTCTATAGAAGGGGCACAACAATTTTTAGAAGAAATCACTCTTGATAGATCTAAATTAGGTGCTGAATATAGTGAAGATGAAGGTGTTGTTTTAATAACAATGCACAATACAAAAGGTCTAGAATTTGAAGATGTCTATGTTGTTGGTTTAGAGGAAGGACTTTTTCCAAGTAAAATGAGTATTGAAGAGGATGAAAATGTTGAGGAAGAGAGAAGATTGTTTTATGTCTCTGCAACAAGAGCAAAAAATAGATTATATTTTTTTAGTGCATCTTCAAGAAAAACTTGGGGAAAAATAGATTTTAATAGGACGCCTTCTAGGTTCCTTGATGAAATTGATGAAGAATTAATTAAAGAATATGGTCTAAAACCTTATAAGGCAAAAGATGATTTTAATATTTTTAATAATAGCGCTCTAGATTTAAAAAGAAAACAAAATAAAAAAAGTTTTTGGGAAAATAATAATAATTCTAATCTTATACATAAAGGTTTTTCTTCAAATGCAAAAAAATTTAAATTTGAGAGTGAAAATAAAAAAGAGGATAATATTGAATCTTATTATAAGGTGGGAGATAGAGTCTTTAATGAAGAAAAAGGAAGAGGTTGGATAATAAGTTCAACGATAAAAAAAGATAGAGAAATAATTGGTGTAAAATATGATAATGGAAAAGAGGCCAAATATATAAGTAAATTTGCAAAATTAGAAAAATTATATGATGAGCTTTAAATTAATAATTATTATAAATATATATCTAAGCAATAAATAGATAAAAAAAGGTGTGTGCTATACTAGACAAAAAGCCTTAATATATGCTAAAAATTTAAAAGTTGCGTATAAACAAAAAATGCGCATAAAAAAAGAAGTTTTTTGACAAATAATAGCAACAAAATAAATAGGGTGAATAATGTTTATTTTGTGTTGAATTTTATTATTAAAAAGATGAATGATAATTAAATTTCTCAAATTAATTATATAAGATTTTTTTAAATAGGAATTTAATGAGTGATTAATTTATAATTAGTATTTATTTTTAAAGCAGATGTAGGAGTCTATAATCCTTAATACCCGACCTTTCCTAGGGATTATATTTAAAAATAATAACTTTTAAGATTTTAATTATATGCTGAGTATTTGTCATAAAGAATTGGTATTATTACCAAAAAATAAAATAATAGAGATTTAGTCTCTAAAATAATAGGGTATAAAGAAATGAAAACTATTTTTGTAAAACCACAAACAATGGAAAAAAAATGGTACGTAATCGATGCTGCTGGAAAAGATTTAGGTAGTGTAGCGGTTGCTGCAGCACGTATTTTACGTGGAAAGAATAAACCTGAATATGTACCACACCAAGATATGGGTGATTATGTAATAATTGTAAATGCTGTTAATGCTACAATGTCAGGTAAAAAAATGACTGATAAAATGTACTATAGCCACTCTAATTATCCTGGTGGATTTAGAGCTACTAGTTATGCAGATATGTTAAAAAGAAGACCAGAATTCCCAATGGAACATGCTGTAAAAGGAATGCTTCCTAAAGGTCCTTTAGGACGTAGTCTTTTTAGAAACATGAAAGTCTATGCAGGTGCTGATCATCCTCATAAGGCTCAAAACCCAATTGCGGTTGAACTATAAGGGAGCGTATATATGGCTAAAAATGATACAAAAAATGTAAACCTAGGTTCTGGTTTAGGTAGAAGAAAAACTTCAGTAGCACGTGTTTACTTAAGAGAAGGAAAAGGTAATATTACAGTTAATGGTAAAGATGCAGTTAGTTATTTTGCAAATCCATTACTAGTTAGTTTATTAAAACAACCTTTAATTGATTCTGAAGTAATTGAAAAATTTGATGTTGTAATTACATGTAATGGTGGTGGAGTTTCTGGTCAAGCAGGTGCTTGCCGTCATGGTATTGCTCGTGCTTTATGTGATATTGACGAAGCTTACCGTAGTTTATTACATTCTAATGGATATATGACTCGTGATGCACGTATGGTCGAAAGAAAAAAATTCGGTCAAAGAGGTGCTCGTCGAAAATTCCAATTCAGCAAACGTTAATATATTATTATGCGTTATGCACAAATCAAGAGGAGAGAAAATCCAGAAGGTATTTATATACTTTCAAAAGGATGCTCTCCTTTTTTTATTCCCAAAAATCTTTTAATTGAATTTGATTATACTTATTATTTTGAACAAGAGAGTATTGATGAAGATCAATATAATCAATTGAAAACAATAAATAAAATATATTTGTGTAGAAAAAAGGCATTAGATCTTTTAGCAAGAAGAGAGCATACTGTACTAGAGCTTAAATTTAAGTTAAAAAAGAGAAAATTTAGTAGAAATGCTATTGATCATTCTATACCGTATTTATTAGAAAAAAAATATTTAAGTGAAGAGAGATTTTCTCAATCATTTATTTTATCAAAAAACAAAAAAGGTGAAGGAAAGTTTTTAATTCTTCAAAGATTGCAAAAAAAGGGGATATCTTCTTCAAAAGCTTTGGAGTATTATGAAGAGGAAATTGATTTTGATATGGAGATAAATGCATGTATAAAATCAATGATGAAACTTTGTACTAAAAAAGATCTTTCTAATGAAGAATTGTTTTATAAGCTAAAAACAAAAGGATTTAATTATTCAATAATTAAGGAAGCCTATCAAATATATTTTGATGAAAAAAATAAAGATACATTTTTTTAAAATTGCATAGCTATTTTTTAATTAATTAATTAGGATTGTTGTATTATGATTGATGAATTTATTATAGATATAGTTAATATGATTCCAAATAGTACATTTGGAATGATTGTTTTATTTGCCATTATTGCTGTTTCCTTAGCAACTCTTGGAAAAGGTGCTGATATTTTAGTTGATGAAGCTGTTACTTTATCATATAAGTGGGGTGTCCCAAAGATGTTAATAGGGGCAACCATTGTAAGTCTTGGAACAACTTTACCTGAAGTTACGGTATCAGTTGTTTCAGCATTGCAAGGCTCTCCTGATTTAGCCCTAGGTAATGCAGTAGGATCAATTATCTGTGATACTGGTTTAATATTAGGTGTAGCGGCATTAATAAATCCTTTACCCTTTAAAAAAGAAGTGGTAAATAGACAAAGTTGGTTGCAATTTGGAGCTGGTATATTATTAGTTTTACCTGCTTTTATTTTTGGAAATGGTTTAAAGGCCTTTTCACAAGGTGGAAGAATACCTCAATTTGTCGGTTGGATTTTTTTAGTTATTCTTGTTTTCTATATTTTTAATACTATTAGATTAGCAAAAAAAGGAAAGGCTGATGATTGTGAAGAAGATTTAGAAGTTGATAAATCTTCTACAATTATGGTTTTTGTTAAATTATTTATTGGTATATTTTTAGTTATATTGTCTTCTAAAATATTGATACCAACAGTTCAAGAAACTGCAATTCGATTGTATATTCCTGAAACCATTATAGCTGCAACATTAGTTGCTTTTGGAACAAGTTTACCTGAATTAATTACAGCTGTAACAGCAACTAGAAAAGGTCATGGTGATTTAGCTATTGGTAATATTTTAGGTGCCGATATATTAAATGTATTGTTTGTTGTTGGAGCTGCAGCTTCAGTAACAAAGGGTGGTTTGTTTGTAGATGTTAATTTCTTCAAATTATTATTCCCTGCAATGTTATTTGTTTTATTAGTATGTAAATTGGCTATTGAATTTTCGAAAGAAAAATTAAATAGAGTTGTTGGTTTTATACTATTATCAGCATATTTATTAGTTACAATATTAAGTTATTCAGTTGCAATATAAAAATTATAATAAATAGAAAATAAAAAATCCTCCATTAGAATTAAAAATTCATTTGGAGGATATTTTTAGTATTAACTAAAACTATAAAACACGGAATGCTTTGCGACCAGCATAAACAGCTGTATCACCTAAGTAATCTTCAGTTCTCATTAATTGATTGTATTTAGCTAATCTATCAGAACGGCTCATTGAACCAGTTTTAATTTGTCCAGTTTCTAAAGCAACTACTAAATCAGCAATGAAGCTGTCTTCAGTTTCACCAGAGCGGTGAGAAACAATAGCTGTGTAACCGTTTCTTTGTGCTAAATCAATAGCTTCGAAAGTTTCAGTTAATGTACCAATTTGGTTAACTTTGATAAGGATTGAGTTAGCAACACCTTTTTCTAAACCAGTTTGAAGTCTTTCACTGTTAGTTACAAATAAATCATCACCAACCAATTGAACTCTATCGCCAATTCTGTCAGTTAGCATTTTCCAGCCTTCCCAGTCATCTTCATCCATACCATCTTCAATAGAGATAATAGGGTAACGATTTGACCAATCTTCCCACATATCAACCATTTGTTCACTAGTAAGTTTATCACCAGTTGACCATCTTAGTTCATATAGTTTTGTTTCTTTGTTATATAATTCAGCTGAAGCAGGGTCTAATGCAATCATGAAATCACCATCACGACCAGCAGAATAGCCAGCTACTTTAATAGCTTCCATAATAACTTCTAAAGCTTCTTCGTTAGATTTTAAATCTGGTGCGAAACCACCTTCATCACCAACGCCTGTGTTATAACCACGACCCTTTAATACAGATTTTAAGTTGTGGAAAACTTCTGCTACCATTCTAACAGCTTCTCTAATAGAATCAGCACCAATTGGCATTACCATAAATTCTTGGAAGTCAACTTTATTATCACTGTGAGCACCACCGTTAATAATGTTAGCCATTGGAACTGGAAGTTTACATGCATGATAAGCACCAAGATAAGCAAATAATGGTCTATCTAGGTAATCTGCTGCTGAGCGAGCTACAGCCATTGAAACACCTAAGATAGCATTAGCACCTAATTTACCTTTATTAGGGGTACCATCTAGAGCGATCATTGCTTGGTCGATAGCAACTTGATTTAGAGCATCCATACCTTCGATTTCTGGAGCGATAATGTTGTTAACATTGTCTACTGCTTTTAAAACACCTTTACCTAAGAAACGGCTTTTATCACCATCACGTAATTCAACAGCTTCGTGAACTCCTGTAGAAGCACCAGAAGGTACTGCTGCACGACCCATGAAACCGCTTTCTAAAATAACATCAACCTCTACTGTTGGGTTGCCGCGTGAGTCAAGGATTTCCCTTGCTTCAATTGATTCAATAATACTCATGATTTTACTCCTGATATTTTTATATCGTGTTTAAAATATCTTAATTTTTAAGCTTATTGTCAAGCTTTAAAACTATTATCTTTAAATATGGAAAAGAAAAAAAGGGTTATATGATAAAAAAATATCTTTTTTCTTAATTTTATTTATTAATCTTCTCAAATTAGTAATAATAAAGTATGATGCTATAAGGAGTAATATATGGAGAGAAATAATTATGAATTGCCAGTATTGAATTCATATTTACTAAAAAATATTATTTTTTCTATGGAAAACCAAGGCGCCATTGGGTATTTAGATTTAGAAAGTGGAGAAGTTGTAGAAATTTCAAACATTAATGATCCAGTAGTTGTTCGAGAAAATAAAAAGTCTCAAGGATTAATATCTATAACAATAAAACAAAATAAAGATAGATTTTTAGCTTTACCTCCATGGGGGTCAATTGAAGGGTTTAAAATTAGAGAACAATTTATTAAAGATATGAAGAATCCTGTATATAAAAAGACATTAAATCATGTTTTTCATACAGGAAGAGGTGTTTTTAGAAAATTTAAAGAAGTTTTAAAAGAAAATCCTATAATAGAGAGACAATGGATAGAATATAAATCAAATTATATGAGAGCTATTGTTGTAAATTGGTATAAAGAATGTGAAGGTTATATTAATTTGCTAAATTTAGAAGAAGAGGTTGAAGAATTACCAAATGATTTATTAATTAGTGATTTTATTTTTTCAACTAAAATATCTGAAACTGATTATAATAAACTTCGGCTTTTAAAAAATGATACAATAAATGATTTAACTTTTTTTGAAAAAACAATTGTTAA
>CAZPTG010000124.1:0-6983 GCA_964589355.1 uncultured Spirochaetaceae bacterium | reverse complement strand
ATTGCAAATGTTATTGCTAGAAAAGTTTTTGCAAATAGTATTCCAGCTGCCGATGAATTAGGTGTAACTTTAATTATTTTAGCTACATTTAGTGGTATTGGATATGCTGCAAAAAAAGGTAGACATATTAGAATGTCTGCATTATTTGATGCAGTTCCATATAAGGTTCAAAAAGTATTAATTATATTAATTTCAATCGTTACTTGCCTAACTTATTGTTATGTTTGCTATATAGCATTTCAATATATTGGTTATACTAGAATGCTAGGTAGAGTAACTTCTGCTTTAGAAATTCCTGCATGGATTAGAGTAGTCGTTGTTCCAATAGGCTTTGGTTTAGGAGCTATTCAATATTTCTTAAATATAATTATAAATATAAAAGAAAAAGATGTTTTTATAGGAACAGAAAAGACAGCATTGGAGGAAGAAAATGGTATTTAGTTTATTATTGATTATGGTAATTTTACTATTAATGGGGTTCCCGATGATGATGACTATGTTGTTTTCAACTCTGTTTTACATGTTAGCTTATATGCCAAATGTAGAAGTTTTTACAGTTGTTCAGCAAATGGTTATTGGAGTTCAAAGTCCAGTATTAATGGCTATCCCTATGTTTATGTTAGCTGCTGATATTATGTGTACAGGACATACTTCAAATAGATTATTAGATTTTGTAGAAAGTTTTGTAGGGCACCTTCCTGGCGGAATGGCAACAACTACTTCTTTAACTTGTGCTCTTTTTGGTTCAATTTCTGGATCAACTCAAGCTACTGTTGTAGCTGTTGGAAGACCGGTTAGAAAAAAATTATTAGAACGTGGTTATGGTGAAAGTGAAATAATGGCTTTAATTATTAATTCTAGTAATTTAGCATATTTGATTCCTCCAAGTCTTGGAATGGTGGTTTATGGTGTAGCTAGTGGAGCTTCTATCGGTGAATTATTTATTGCTGGATTAGGTCCTGCTGCTGTTATTTTAGTATTATTTGGAATTTATTGTGCTATATATGCAAAAGTTAAAAAAATTCCTAGATTATCAAAAGCAAGTGTTGCTGATAGATGGTTAGCTACTAAAAATTCTTTTCTAGCTTTTGGGTTCCCTTTAATAATTATGGGAGGTATTTATACAGGTATTTTTAGCCCAACTGAAGCTGCTGCTGTATCTGTTTTATATGCATTAATAGTTGAAGTTTTTGTTTATAAAAGTATTAAGATAAGAGAAATATATAAAATTGCATTATCAACAGGAATAATTACAACAGTTGTATTTATATTAGTTGCAGTAGGTGGTGCTTTTTCTTGGGTTATTTCATATGCAAGAGTTCCTCAGATAATGACGGAAGGGCTATTAGGAAGTGATCCTTCAGTATTTATGATTTTATTAGTTGTAAATTTATTCTTTTTTGTTGGTTGTATGTTTATTGAAGCTGTTGTTGTTATATTAATTTTGACACCAATTTTTGTTCCAATCGCTGCAGCTGCTGGAATTAATTTAGTTCATCTTGGAATCATTATTACTCTTCAAGTAGCAATTGGATCGGGGACACCTCCATTTGGAACAAGTATATTTACTTGTAGTGCAATATTTGACAAACCATTTCTCACGGTAATTAAAAATGAAGGACCTTATATTGCAATTTTATTAGTAGCTTGTCTATTGATATCTTCATTCCCTGAAATTTCATTATTCTTAGGCTCTTTAGTTAAATAGAAAATGAAAAAAAGATAATTATATAAATTTAAATTGAAAAAACAAAAGGAGTTTTTTATGAAAAAAATTATGTTGTTAAGTGTGGTATTGGTTAGTTTATTATTTGTATCTTGTGGTAATAAAGAAGCACAAGATACCTCAGAAAGTGCGAAAACTAGTGAAAAAGTTTATACTTTTAAGATAACACACGAAGAATACGCTGATACAGTTCCAGATCTTTATGCAAAAGAACTAGCAAAAAGAATTGAAGAAAAAAGTAATGGAAGAATTAAATTTGAAATTTTCCAAGTTGGTCAATTGGGTGTTGGTGTAGATTTGATTGAACATTTATTAACAGGTGCTACTCAGATGGCTATTGTAAGTCCTGGAAATGTAGCAACAATTGTTCCAGAAGGTCAGGTTTTTGCCCTACATTATCTATTACCTAGTGATGTAAAAGAAAGTTATGACTTTTTAGCTAATAGTGAAGTTGCAAATAAAGATCTTCCTGAAATTTATGCTGAAAAGAATTTAAAACTTGCTGATTTATGGCCTTTAGGTGCTAGTGATTGGTTAAGTAATAGAAAAATTGAATCTCCAAAAGATTTTGAAGGTTTAACATTTAGAACAATGGACACTCCTTTAATTATTAAAAACTATGAAGCATATGGAGCAAATCCAACTCCTGTTCCTTATACTGATGTATATAGTGCACTTCAATTAAACATGGTATCTGGTGTTGAAAATCCATTAGGAGCTTTAGTTGATATGAAGTGGTATGAAGTTCAAGATTATTTAATTAAGTCTAATCATATTATGTATCTAGAAGGTGTCTTTATGAATGATAAAGCATTTAATGACCTTCCTGAAGATTTGCAAAATATTGTAAGCGAAACAATTGATGAGATGCATGATGTAGCATATGAATTACAAAAACAAGCAAACTCTGATGCTGAAAAAATTTTAGCTGAGAACGTTGAAGTTGTAGAATTAAGTGATAAAGCTCTTGCAGAATTTAAAGAAGCTGCACTTCCAGTTAGAGATTATTTTAAATCTGAAAATGATGATAGAGCTAAAAAACTATTAGAAAAATTAGAAAATGAAGTAGAAAACTTTAACTAGATAATAATGTAAAAAGGAGATAGTGATTATGTTAGCTTATAATGTACCATTTAAAGATTTTGAAAATAGGCGTAAAAATTGTCAAATTGAAGCAAAAAAGCGTGGTCTTGCAGGTGTTTTTGTTTGTTCAAGAGGTGGCGGAACTTTTGATAGATATGCAGGTGGTGCATATTTTGCTAACCACTATCAACAACGTTGTTATCTTCCTGATAATCTCCCACTTTGGAGTGGGAGATCACACTCAATGTTATTGATTCCAGCAGAAGGTGAAGCTGTTTTACTTGTAACTACATTAGAATATCGAAAAGATTTAGTGGCTATAAAAGATGTAAGATATGCAAATGATTTTCATACATTAATTTCTGATACAGCTAAAGAACTAAAAATGAATACAGGAAATGTTGGAATTATTTATGAAGATACAATTCATGGAACTATTCTTAGACATATGAATGATAATATGCCTAATCTAAATTTAGTTCCTTGTGATGATATTCTTACAAATATGCAAATCATAAAAACACAAAGAGAGCAAGAATCAATTATTGAAGCTTGCAGAATAGGTAGTGAAGCCGTAAAAATAATCATGGAAGGTGTTGAGCCTGGTAAAACAGAAAGTCAAATTATAGGACCTGCAATGGATTATATTTATTCTAATGGAGCTGTTTTATATTTTGTTGTTACAAATGGTTCTGCCGATAGTGATCCTGTTCATAGTATTGACTTTCCCGGATATGATTGTAGAAGAAAAATACAAAAGGGTGATATTTTTAAAGTTGATTTAATCATCATATTTGAAGGATATATTTGTGATTTTGGAAGAACTACTGTAATTGGTGGTGAAACTGACCCAGTTCTTAGACGTATGATTGAAGAAGTAACATATTCTTGTGATCATGTTATTAGTAAAATAAAACCAGGTGTAAAAATTAGTGATATTGTTAACGCTGGTGATGAATATTTAATTTCTAAAGGTATTTCTTTATCTGAAAATCAAACAGATTCAAATGAAATATATGCTGCTTTCCCTCCTCATTGGGGACATGGACTTGGTATGACTTGGGAAAGACCTTGGTTTGTAAAAGATGAAACTATGGTTGTAAAAGAAAATATGTATTTAGCTGTAGAAAAATGTCTTTATAAACCAGGTGTTGGCACCGTGAACTATGAACAAAATTTACTTGTAACAGCTGATGGCCCAAAATTATTAACAACAACAAAAAAACTTTGGATTTAGTTGGTTTAGGAGATTAATGTGAATAAAGAAAAATTGATAACCTTTTCTCAAGATTTAGTTAAACTAAAAAGTTTATCAGGAAAAGAGGATGGGGTTGCAAAACGCATTGTAAAAGAGATGAAATATCTTGGATACGATGAAGTAACAATTGATTCTTATGGTAATGTTATTGGAAAAATCAAAGGGAATGGTAAAAAAACTATTCTCTTTGAAGGCCATATGGATATTGTAGATGTTCCTACTCCCGAAGATTGGAGCGTTGATCCCTTTGGTGGCGTTATAAAAGATGGTTGTCTTTATGGTAGGGGAGCTGCTGATATGAAAAGTGCTTTAGCAGCAATGATTTATGGAGTTTCTGATTTAATTAATAGTAAGGATATAGCAGATATTTATGTTGTTGCTGTAGTTTATGAAGAGATTTTTGAAGGTGTTGGCTTTGGAAAAGTATTGGATAAAATAAAACCTGATGCTGTTGTTTTAGGTGAACCAAATAATCTTGAAATAGCTATAGGTCAAAAAGGACGTGCAGAAATAATAGTAGAAACTATAGGTGTAAATGCTCATTCTGCTCATCCAGAAGTTGGAGTTAATGCAATCAATAATATTATACCATTAATGAATGAGATTAATAATATACCTAAAGTTGAATCTGAAAAATTGGGAAAAGGCATTTTAGTTACAACAGATATATTATCATCACCATATCCTGGTGCATCTATTATTCCAGATCGTTGTAGAGCTACAATTGATAGAAGATTAATAGAAGGCGAAACTCACGAAAGTGTTATTGCTCCTATAAAAGATGTAATAAATAAATTATCTAAAAAAGATTCCTCTTTTAAAGCAGAAGTTAAATATTCTGTTGAAGAATTGCCAACATATACAAATAATACTTTAAAGAGCGAAAGATTTTATCCAGGGTGGGTTTTGAGTGAATCTGATATACTTGTAGAAAGCGCTAAAAAAGTATATAATAAACTTGGTTTAGAGTCTGTAATTAGTAAATATTTGTTTTGTACTGATGGTAGTGAAAGTGCAGGAAAAAGAGGTATTCCTACAATAGGAATAGGTCCCGCTTTTGCTGAAATGGCTCATGTAGTTGATGAAAATGTAAAAATATCTAAAATAATTTCAGCTGCTGAAATTTATAAAGGGTTGGCTTCTGAATTTTAGATGTAAAAAATAATAATAAGAGAAAAAGAATAATATGAATCCAGAAACAATCGGTTTGCACATAAAAAAAATAAGATTACAACAAAAGAGAACTCAACAAGAAATTGCTGATTTTTGTGGATTTACTAAAAGCTATTTATCAAAAATAGAAAAAGGTAAAGTTATGCCATCTATTGGTGTGCTTGCAAAAATTTCTAATTTTTTGAATATAAAAATTTCTTATCTTCTTGATGAGGAATTATTTAAAGAAATTAGTCATGATAAAAAAGCAAAAATTGAGACACAATTAATTAAAACAGCAAAAGGATATTCAATGTATCCATTTGCTTCTAATCAAGAAAATAAAGATATGCAACCTTTTTATTTTGTAACAAATAAAAATGAGCATGTTTTACATAAAACAACACATGAAGGTGATGAATTTTTTTATGTTCTTGAAGGAGAAATGCTTTTAAAAATCGGGAGTGAAGAGTATCATTTATGCGCTGGAGATGGCTTGTATTTTGATGCTAGAATTGAGCATCAAACAATACCTTTGACAGAAACAGTAAAAGTAATTGATGTTTGCTCATAATTATTTTTACTAATATTAAATGAGTTGTTATGAAAGTCAAAACATAGACTTTGTAGCAACTCTTTTTTTTATTATATTTATTTTTAACTTTTCATTTTCTAATGTTGTTATTGATGCTAAATTTAATATAGAATAAAATAAATTATTAGTTTGGAGTTATGATGCAAATAAAACTGAAGAACTTAAATAAAAAATATGGCGATTTACAAGCTGTAAATAATATTAGTTTAGATATACCCTCAAATACTGTTTATGGGATAATTGGTCGAAGTGGAGCAGGAAAGTCTACGCTTGTTAGATTGATAAGCATGCTTGAAAAAAATGATTCTGGTGAAGTTTATTATGGTGAATCTAGAGTTGACAATTTAATAAAGGAACATTTACACAAAGAAAGAAGAAAGCTTGGTATGATTTTCCAAAATTTTAATTTATTTTCTTCTAGAACTGCAGGAAAAAATATTGCTTATCCAATGGAAATTCAAGGTTATTCTAAAGCTAAAATTGAAAAGCGAGTAAAAGAAATGCTTGAAGTTGTAGATTTAACTGGAAGGGAAAATGCTCCTATAAGTACTCTCTCAGGTGGACAAAAACAGAGGGTTGCAATTGCTAGAGCTCTTTCAACTGAACCAGATATATTATTTTGTGATGAAGCAACAAGTGCTTTAGATCCTCAAACTACTAGATCTATTTTAGATTTAATTCGCGATATTCAAAAAAAGATGAGCTTAACTGTTGTTATGATTACACATCAAATGGAAGTTGTTAGAGATGCCTGTGAATATGTTGCTGTATTAGATGATGGGAAAGTTGTAGAAGAAGGTAAAGTTTTAGATATATTTAGTAACCCAAAAACAAAAGTTACTAAAGATTTTTTAGCACATCTTTCTAGTGAAGATAGACCTAATGAAATTGTTAGATGGAGTGATGGAGGCTTATATACTTTGAGATTTAAAGGGGTTAGGACAGATGAGCCTATATTATCCTCTATTACTAGAGAATTAGGTGTAGAATTTAATATAAGAGCTGGTGGTGTGCAAAATGTAGAGAATGTGCATATTGGAACATTAGTTTGTGATATTTCAGGAGATCCTGAATATGTGAAAAAGGCAATTGATATGCTTAATGAAAAAGGAATTACTGTGGAGGAAAGTGTATGAACCAATTATTTAGTTTAGTTAGCTCAGCTACAA
>CAZPTG010000123.1:0-6985 GCA_964589355.1 uncultured Spirochaetaceae bacterium | reverse complement strand
AATCTCAAAAAATAATAGATTGGGAATTTTTTAATCTACATTCTATTTTTTTAGAAGATTTTAAATTTAAACATTATGCTAGAAGAAAATTTTGGTGTGAATATAAAAATGGATGAGTTTAAAGAAGAATATAAAGATTACCTAGATACTTTATTTGATGAAAAATTTTAGAATTAAAGGAGAGTGAGGAGATGACTAAAGAAAAAAATTATTTACTAAGAATTGAATTGCTAGAGGTTGAACCAAAGATATGGCGTGAATTTGCCGTTCCATCAGATATTTCATTAGATAGGCTTCATGATGTTGTTCAAATAGTAATGGGATGGATGAGTTATCATCTATATCAATTCATAATTAAAGATAAAAAATATAGTGAATTTGAAGAATATATTTTTGATTTTGATGATGTCTTTGATTCTAAAATAGTTAGGCTTAATCAGCTGATGAAAAGAAAAAACCAAAAGATAATTTACGAATATGATTTTGGAGATGGTTGGCAACACGAAATTACTTTATTAAATAGTAATTATAAGGCTTATTCTGCAATTGGTTTAAAGTGTATAGATGGTGAAAGAGCTTGTCCTCCTGAAGATGTTGGAGGCCCGTATGGATTTAAACATTTTATTGAATGTATAGAAGATGAGAGTTCTGATGAACATGATGAGATGTTAATGTGGATTGACTATGATTATGATGTTGATGAATTTGAAGCAGGTTATATCAATTTTGAACTTCTTAAATATTACACCTATTCAAGAGATAGATCTTTACCTTGGTTTGAAGAATAAAAACTTTTGAAAGGGAAAAAGTGCAACGGTTATTGATATTTTTTGTACTTTTTTCCTATTTTCTGCAACGAATCCTACGGTTAATTAAATTATATTACTTGTTCACATCATAGTGAACTTTTTCATCACTTTAATTATTGCTCTGCACCCCAAAAAGTTAACACTGCAGTAATTACTACATCTGGTATTTCTTTCTATAGCATAAGCTAATTGAATAAATACTAAATAATCAAGCTAGAAAATACTTACTAGAAGAATTAAACATTTCAAAAAGAATGTATACTAAAACATTGAAACAATAGTAGTAAAATTTATTAAATTAAGGCTTCCTAAAAACTAATAAAGGGAGTTTCTTTAGCTCTTGAACATAAATAATAAATTGGAGAAAACTAATATGCAGTAATTTTTCAAAGCATGTTAGCAATCAATTGACAATATTATTTAGCAAGAACAATAATTGATAAAAATGTATATATTTTGCATATAGTATTATCATCACAAGATACAAATCTATTTTTAACTAATATAAAAACAATCTGAGAAAAAAACTACAATAGTTACATAATACCAATATTTATAAATATAAAAGGGACAAATTGTTTAAAATTGTAGTATTCTTAAATACCTTTTTATTATTTTTAGGTGTTCATACTGTTTGAAAAAGTAGAAGTATTTCAAGATTAAAAATAATTAATTAGTTGTATTGTTCATTAAAATGATTATAGCTTAATGATTTTTTATATTGTAAATGTATCAAACCATTTTAAAGAAAATTCTGTATTTCTAATCTTATATGTTGTTTTAGATATTGCATTTGCGACAGGGGCAACTTTTATACTAAACGATATTTATTTAACTGTGTTTGAATTTATAACTTCAATATTTAATTTTTTTAGCGATGCAATTTTTTACATTATTGAAAGATTAGCGTTAATTAGTTATATAAAAAATAGATATTTGATTAAATCTAATTGCTCATTTTATCTATAAAAATTCCCTATCATAAATTTGAGTTTTACCTCAATTAGATAGGGAATTGATATTTAAATAAGAACTTTTATTTATTCGTTATTTTTTGTTTGTGAGAATGAGTGAGTAATTCTATCAATAATAATTGCTAAGAATACGATAGATATTCCGGCTTCGAAACCTCTACCAACTTCAATTCTACTAATAGCTAGAAGAACTTCCATTCCAAGTCCTTTTGCTCCAATCATTGATCCAATTACTACCATTGCAAGAGCCATCATAGTCGTTTGGTTTATACCTACCATTATAGAAGGTTTAGCAAGTGGAAGTTGAACATCAAATAATATTTGCTTAGGAGTTGCACCAAATGCTTTTGCTGCTTCTAAAGCTTCAATATCTACTGTTCTAATACCAACGTTAGTTAAACGAATAACAGGTGGTACTGCATAAATAATTGTTGCAAACAATGCTGGAACTTTACCCATTCCAAAGAACATTAGAGCTGGTATAAGATATACAAAACTAGGCATAGTCTGCATAGCATCTAATAACGGCTTTAAAAATCGTTCCGCTTTATCACTTCTTGCCATCTTAATACCTGTTGGAAGTCCAATAAGTAATGCAAAAATAACAGAAGCCATAACTAAACTAAGAGTTCTCATTGCTAAGTCCCAATAGTTGAAAGCTCCAATGAAAAACATCATAAGCATGAAAGTTATTCCTGTACTGAGTTTTCCAACAAGTTTCCAACCTGCCAATCCTATTAGTATAATTATTACAAACCAAGGAACAAAAAGTAGTAAATTTTCGAATGCTAAAACTACATTTAAAATGATTGCCCCAATAAAATCGAAGAATCCTTGTAAGTGTAATAATAACCAATCCATAATTGAGTCAATTACTTTTGCTAATGGTATATTAATCATTTCTGGAAATTCTAACATACTATTCACCTCCTAGTGGGGATAGAGACTCGAAAATTTGGTCAGTTGTAACCATACCTATAAATTTATTATTGTCATCAACAACAGGTATTGGCCAGCGGTTTTCTGTAACAATAGGGAATAAATCCTCAATTAATATATCTTCTTTTACTGAAGTAACTTTTTTAATTGAAGAAGTAGGTATTGTTTTAGAATTATTTTCTAATAGTTTTTCAAGTTCTTTATCTCTAATAACACCTAATAACCTTCTTGATTTATCAACAATAAATGAAGCTTTACGTTTTTTAGAACGCATTAAAGTTAGAGCTGTTTTAGGTCCTTCCCAAGCATATGCTAAAGTAGAAGGCATTTCCATAATACTTCCAGCAGTTAATACTCTAGCAGGAGAAGCATCTTGTACAAATTCTTGAACATAATCATCAGCAGGAGATGATACAATATCTTCAGGAGTTCCAACTTGAACTACTTCACCGTCTCTTAGAATTGCAATCTGATCTCCAAGTTTTAGAGCTTCATGTAAATCGTGAGTAACAAAAATAATTGTCTTTTGTAATTTCTCTTGAAGTTCTACTAATTCATCTTGCATTTGTCTTCTAATTAAAGGGTCTAATCCACTAAAAGGTTCGTCCATTAATAAAATTTCAGGATCGTTTGCTAATGCTCTAGCTAGACCAACTCTTTGTTGCATACCACCACTTAAAGAACCAGGATAATAATCTTCCCATCCTTTTAGGCCTACAGTTTCAAGAGTTTTCATTGCTTTAGTATATCTTTCGCCTTTTGGCATACCTTTAACTTTTAGACCATATGAAGCATTTTCTAAAACAGTTTGGTGAGGAAGTAATCCATAATGTTGGAATACCATTCCAAATGTATCTCTTCTAAAATGTAATAATTCTTCATTTGTCATCTTGGTAATATCTTTATCATTAATTGTGATACTACCTTTAGAAGGTTTTACTAAGCGGATCAAAGATCTAATTAGTGTTGATTTACCACTTCCAGAAAGTCCCATAAGAATATAGAACTCACCTTTTTTAATTTCAAGATTTATGTCTTTCATTCCGACGATACATCCAGTTTTTTTCTGGATGTCCGCCTTTGATTCATTCATTAATTTCTTAGTAAAGACTTTTTTTGCATCTTTACCATATAACTTCCAAATATTTTTAATTGATACTTGTGAGTTATTTTCATTAACTTCATTATTTTCTGTAATATTTTCTTTATTTTCCATAATTTTCCTAAAGAGCTGCTTTTATTTTCTTAGCTACGTCAGCTGAAACCCAATTAGACCAAACATCTTCTCTGTTTTTTAAGAACCAATGTGCAGTTTCTTCTGTAGACCAACTTTCATCGTCCATTTTTGCTAAGAATTCATTATTTTGATCAACTGTTGTTGAATATTTTCTTAAGATTTCTACAACATCAGGAGCTTTTTCTAGCATTGATTTGTTCACTAAAATATTTACAGCAGCAGGATCAAATTCACTACCTTCTAATCTAACCATATCAAGTTTACCTAAAATTGCAGTAGGTGCCCAATAATAACCAACCCATGGATCATTTCTTTTATATGCAGCAACCATTGAACCAGCTAAAGCTGAACCAGAACCTGTAATACCTAAATTAAAAGTTTTTTCAAGATCGAATTCTGCGAAAATTTCTTCTGAAACTTGCATTTGACCCCATCCAGCAACACCACCATAGATTATACCTTTTGATGTATCTTCTGGATCTTCAAATAAATGAACATATTTAGGTAAGTCAGAAACACTTTTTAGATCTGGTGCTATTGCATCAGGACCTTCAACTAAATATCTTGGTACCCACCATCCTTGAGGAGCATCTGGCATATTTTTACCAAGGTCAACTAAGTTTCCAGTAGCAATACCTTTTTCATAAATTTCGCGTACATTGTTGTGCCATGATTCCATATCTACATCAATATCACCTTGAGTTACACCATTAACGATTGGCATTGTATCACCAGGTACATAATCTGCTTCATATCCTTCAAGACCGTTTTCAATAATGAATCCCATTATTCTATTATGAACTTGAACACTGTCCCAAGAAACGTCTCCAAAGACAATAGTTTGAGTTTCGCTTTCATTTTCACCGTTAGCAAAAAGGAATGTTGTAGGAATTAATAATAATATAAGAATTAATCCTAAAGCTTTTGTTGAATTTTTAAATTTTTTCATATTTTACCTCTTTAATAATAATTTTCATTCTATTTGTTTTAATACTAAACAATTTATATTATTTTTGTCAACACTATTACAAAAATATTTAGTTCTATAAATAAAAATCAATAAATATGGCTCTTAATTCATCTTTACTCTTGATTTTTTAATATAAATATAATATTTATAGTACTAAGTAATTAATTAATATTAAATGTTAAAATTGCTTATAATACTTATGGCAATTATGAAATTAGTATAATAGTTGTATAATTATTATGAGAAATAGTATTTTTATAGTTTAAATATTTATCAATTTTACAAGTGTAAATATTAGATAAAATAGGGAATCTAAAAATATTATTGAGTTTATTTATTTAATAAATTATTACTAGATTAAATATTTGATATAATATATTTTTAAAAAATAATATTATTTAGTTTTCATATCTAATAAGGTAGTTAGGTGGTTATTATGGAGCACTATAGTGTAGCAGAAGATGTTTTTGTCGCATTGAGAAAAATAGATAGAGCTATTGATTTACAATCAAAGAAATTAAAGAAAAAATTTGGTTTAACAGGTCCGCAATTGATGGTACTTAAGGCAATTGCTAATAATTCGAATATGCAAATTTCTGCAATAGCTAAGAATATTAGTCTTTCTCAAGCAACTGTAACTAGTATTTTAGATCGTCTTGAAAAACAAGGGTATGCTAAAAGACAAAGAAGTGTAGTTGATAAGCGAAAAGTTAATATAGTATTAACAGATAAATCAAAAGATATTTTGAAATATGATGTTGATTTATTGCAAGAAGATTTTTATAAAAATTTTAATAAACTAGAAGATTGGGAGCAAATGTTGATTTTGGCTGCTCTTGATAGACTTGGAGTATTATTGAATGTTAAAAATATATCAGATGAACATATTTAATTAAAACATATAATTTATAATTTAATATATATAGAATCTATTCAATTTTTATTTGGATAGATTTTTTTGTTAATGAACTTATCAGAGTGTAAGAAAGAAGAAAGTTATTATAAAAATTTATTTTTACAATAAAAAACAGATACCATAAATTATAGTATCTGCTTTTTATTTTATATTGAGCGCCATATGGGAATCGAACCCACGTTATCAGCTTGGAAGGCTGGAGTAATACCATTATACGAATGGCGCTTGTTTTGTCTCTTAAGTAATGTTATCTATCACTAATCAACGTTTGAGATATTATTAAAACTATGCTAATAGGTCAAGTGGTTTTTAAAAAAAAGTGTGAAAAAGTTTATAATTATATATATAAAAGCTTTTTTTATTATTTTTATTTTATCATAATATTAGCATTGACATAAATTCTTAAATAAGTATTTATATAGATAACAATAAATAAAAACTATTTAATAGTTTAAAAATTAAGCGAGGATTAATATGGGACAGCGTGGTGAAGTTTTTTCAACAAGTATCAAGAAAAACGATAGAACATACTTTTTTAATGTAAAAGAAAATGTTTATGGCGATTTATATTTAAATATGGTAGAAAGCAAAGGCGATGCAGAATCAAATAGATATATTAGACAATCAATTTTAGTATACCAAGAAGATATGGGTGAATTTGTTAGAGAATTCCAAAAATCATTAGATTTTATAAAAAAATATTCTAATAATAAAAATAAAGATAATTAAAATAACTCAAGTTGTTTTTCTTCATTTTTTTTAAAAGTGAAAGATTTTCTATGAATAGGGGATATTCCAAACTTTTCTATCATCTCACGATGGTATTTAGTGGGATATCCCATATGTTTTTTAAAGCCATATTGTGGCCATTTTTTATCACAACAAAGCATATAATTATCTCTTGTTACTTTTGCAAGAATAGATGCTGCCATAATTTGAGGATATTTAGAATCTCCTTTAATTATAGCTTTATTTTCTATAGGAAGAGATGGTGTTTTATTACCATCAACTAAAGCAATATCAATAGTTTTATTATATTTTTTATTTATTAAATCATAAGCTTTTTCCATTGCTCTCATACTAGCCCATAAAATATTTAACTCATCTATCTCTTTTGGTGTACACCAAGCAATAGCATAA
>CAZPTG010000122.1:0-6990 GCA_964589355.1 uncultured Spirochaetaceae bacterium | reverse complement strand
CTTTGGCTCTCCATTCTTCAGGGTATCGGACTGCAGATTGACAAATTCCTGATACACCCTCCCTGAGTTATCAATAATAGCATAGGTTCTGGTCGAAGGCTGAAACAACGTATCGAAAATAACAACTCCGCCCAGTATCAGCACGATCAGTACCGGAAAAATCAGGGTTCCGATAATAAATCCTTTGGTTTTTACTCTGGTAATGTACTCCCGTTTAATAATTGCCAACATTTTACTGCTCATGTATCTCCTCCAAAATTATTATTTTAAATATATTGCGAGAATTATAAAATATGAAAGTTAACGAAAAAGGGGTTTTAGAAGAATCGGAAATTTTTTTCCATAATCCTAGTCAATTATCAAAAAAGTTATTTTTTAATATCATTTGTTGTGGCAATTTTACATGCAACAATCACTATAAAGTTAAAAGAAATAATTATAATAGTTATTTGCTAATATATGTATTAAAAGGTAATGGATATTATAAAAAAGATAATAAAATTTTTAATTTAAAAACAAATTCCTTATCACTAATAAATTGCAATAAACCTCATGAATATGGAACTTATAGTGGATGGAAATTTTATTGGGTTCATTTTGATGGACAACAAGCAAAAGAATGGTTTGAGCATATAAATAATAAAACACAATGCTATAAAGATGTGCTAAATTCTCTAAAAATTATTAGTTCAATGAAGAAAATCATAGATTGCTTGAAATATAACAATGCTAACAATGAAGCTTTAATCAACAAATATATTGTTTATATATTAAGTGAATTTTTAATTGAAGACAAAATAACTGAAAATTCAAACCCCTTTCAAACAATTATTGGATACATTAACAATAATTTAGACAAAAAGATATCAATTGAAAAACTTGCAAAAAAAGCATGCATGTCAGAATATCATTTTATTAGAAAATTTAATCAAGAAATTGGATATACTCCATATGAATTTATTATTAATTCAAGAATAAATGCTTCAAAATTTTATCTAACAACAACATCAAAATCAATTAAAGAAATATTATATATTTGTGGCTTTAAAGATAGTAGTGCTTTCTCTACAGCCTTTAAAAAAATTGTAAAAATGTCTCCCTCTCAATTTAGACAATTAAATAATCAATAATAAACACCTACCTCTTATCTTATAAAACAAGAGGTAGGTATTAACTAATTCACTTTTAATTATCACTCAAATCAAATTAAAAAAATTTAAAACTTTATCTAACTACTCTTCCAGATCCATTCCCTGCAGCAAGGGATTCTACTTCATCTAAACTAACTAAATTAAAATCATGTTCAATAGTATGTTTTAAACAGGACGCGGCAACTGCAAAGTTAATTGCATCTTGAGCTTTATATTTATTAAACAAACTATAAATAAGAGCTGCACTAAATGAATCTCCACCTCCTACTCTATCAACAATTTGAATTGTAAAATTTGGGGAAAAGTAAGCTTTTTTATTCATATACAACATTGCAGCCCAAGTATTAACACTTGCACTTAAACTTCCTCTTAATGTAAAAGCAACTGTATCAATATCAAATTTTTCACACAATTTTCTTGCCACATCTACATAAGCATCGGTATTTAATTCACCCTTATCTACATTTGTTTTCTCAGGATATAAATTAAAAACGTCTTTTGCATCGGCTTCATTTCCAATACAAACATCAACATAAGGCATTAAAGTCGACATTACTTTATTAGCATCCTCTCTAGACCAAAGTTTTGATCTATAATTTATATCACAAGAAATTGTAATACCTTTTTCTTTTGCTTTTTTACAAGCTTCAAGACAAATAGACGGCATTTCTCCTCCAAGAGCAGGAGTTATTCCTGTAAAATGAAACCAACTAGTATCTTCAAAAATTTTATCCCAATCAAAATCACTTTTTTTTGCTAAAGAAATTGCAGAATATTTTCTATCATAAATTACTTTTGAAGCTCTTTGAGAAGCTCCTTTTTCTACAAAATAAGTACCAAGTCTCTCTCCACCTCTAATAACATCACTAATATCTACACCAAAATTTCTAAGGACATTAATCGAAGCTTGTCCAATTTCATGTTGAGGAACTTTTGTAACAAATGATACATTTTCACCATAATTTGCAAGAGAAACTGCAACATTAGCCTCCCCTCCAGCAAAACTAACATCAAAGTTATTTGCTTGAAGAAATCTTAAATATCCTTGAGGGTTCAATCTCATCATTATTTCCCCAAAACTTACTATCTTATTTTTCATTATTTATTCCTTCTTTAACTTTTTTATAAATACTCATAGCTTTTTCTGCTCTTTTAGTAATTTCTTCATAATTCTTATTTTTGATTAAATCACCTTTAGCAATCCAACTTCCACCTATTGGAAATATATCTTTTTCACTTGCCCAAAGCGGAAGATTTTCTTCACTAACCCCTCCTAGAGGAAAATAGTTAAGACCTAAATATTTATAGGGGCCACTCATTGCTTTAAAATATTTAACACCACCAAGCGCTTGAGCTGGGAATAATTTTACTAATTTACACCCCATTTCTACAGCTTTTTCTAATTCACTTGCACTTGAGATACCAGGAGCAAAAGGTAGATTACACTCTTTAGCTTCTTTCAATATGTTAGGATTTAATCCAGGAGCTACAGCAAAGGAAGCCCCTAATTCTTTAACTTTTTTTGCTTGACCAGTTTTGATAACAGTTCCAACACCTATCATCATCTCTGGAACATTTTTATGAATTAACTCTATAGCTTGATAAGATACTGGAGTTCTAAGTGCCAGTTCAATTGCTGTAATTCCACCAGCAACTAAAGCCTTTGCACTATCAACAGCAGTATCTAAATCATCAATCACAAGTACTGCTACAATACCCTTTTCTTCTAATTTCTTTATAACTTTATCATCCATCATAGTTACAACACCCTTACTGTTTCATTTTCAATTGACCGTTTCATTTTTATGCTATATATTATTAATATAATGGTTTTTCAAATCTGTCAAGAGAAAAATGAAACAACCTAATAAAAATGAAACAAGGATAACATATAATGGAAGATTCAAAAGTAACCGCAGTAGAGAGAACTATGTTAATATTAGAAACTATTGCAACTAAAAATAAAATAAAATTATCAAATATTGCTAAAGAAACTAAAATACATAAAAGTACAATTTTTCGATTTTTAAACACATTAGAAGATTTAGGTTATATTGCTAAAAATCCAAAAGATGAGAAATATTTCATTACTACTAAAATGAATAATTTTAGAAGTACATCTAGTATTGAGGGTGTTCTATTAGAAGAAGGAATAAGTATAATAGAAAGTATAGCAAAGCATACAAAGGAAACTGTTCACTTAGCAAAACTTGATAATAACAAATTAACATACTTACATAAAATAGAATCAACACAAACTCTTAGAGTAAGTACAGCAAGTCAAATTTCAGGTGAAGCTCCACTCTATTGTACCGGACTTGGTAAAGCAATGCTTGCATTTTTAGAAGAAGATGATATAGAAAATATAATAAAAAACATTTCTTTTAAAAAATACACTAACAATTCAATTGTAGATAAAGAAACTTTAATCAAAGAATTAAAACAAATTAAAAAACAAGGATATGCAATCGATAACGAAGAGCATGAATTAGGAATAATGTGTATTTCCTCTCCAATATTAGTTAGAGAAAAGCCAATTGCAGCAATTAGTATTTCAGGCCCTGTTCAAAGAATGAGAGATAATATTCAAAAATATTCTATTCTAATTGAATCTTTAATTGAGACTTTTCAAGATAGGATTCAATCACTTCCTATCATTTTATAAAACATTTTGCAACTTATAATATATTTAAAAAGGCCCCTTTTATTTAATTACAAATTCAATAAAAGAGGGACTTTATATTTTGTTAAGATACTTTTTCTATCTTTTCATAAGCATTATTTATTTCTTTTTCAGGAACAAAATGAGCAATAATTAAAGAAATAATAATAATCCCTAAAATATCTACTAATAAACGAGTTAGTGCAAATTTAAATCCAAGAGCTGCTATTTCAAACATTATCATTACTATTTTTGCACAAGACCAGGTTCCAATAAAAATTAAAATATTCGAAAATTTAACACCTTTTTTCATAAAAACAGCAACAACAGGAAAAGCTCCATACAAAGGACCTGCTGTACAAGAGCCTACTAGCATTGATAAAAAAATTCCTTTAATACCAGATTCTTCTCCCATCAAATTAACCATAGTCTCTTTTGGTACCCATACATCAACAAGCCCAATAAGAATAAAAATCGGAGGTAAATAAATAAGCATTTGCTTAGATGAAGAAATAGCTTTTTTGTAGGACTTTATTCCAATATCTTTATTAATAATAAATACAATCAATAACACAACTAGAGAAATAATAAACATCTTATATTTTTTTAATAATTTCATTTTTTAGCCCATAACCAAACTAATTACGTAGGCAACAAAGAATGAAAACAAAAAAGCTACCAAATTTCTAACTATTGTTATCTTTTTCCCAAGATATTTCATTTCAATAGGAACAGATGCTAATTGAACCATAAACAAAGTTGAAATAAATGCACCTATTTGCATATACCCCGCACCATTATCAATTAACATTTGAGCCATCGGAAGTGCAATAAAAGAAGGGATCATCACAAAAGTCCCAAAAAATGCTGCTATAATAGTTCCATACCAACCAGATTGATCTCCAATAAATTTAGATATAAAATTAACGCTAAATATAGCAATAATTAAACCAACAAAAACAAGCACTGCTAAAAAGAGAGGAAGAATATTATTAAAAGAATTCCACCCCTTTAAAAGAGCTTGTTTAGTTTTTTCTTTATCCTTATAAATAGATAAAAATAATAATACTATAGTTATTATATACAATATTTTTGTCATAAAAAAATAAGTCCTTTATCACTTTGGATTTTGTTCATTTATGCGAATTTCTTTAAGCATAAACTCTTGCCCACTGAGCATTTCCCAATCCCCAGCATCACACAAAGGACACTTTCCTTTTGCTTTTATAACATTAAAAACCTTATTACAATGATGACATATTCCATTAGCTGGAATCATCTCAATTTCTAAAGAAGATCCTTCTAACATCGAATTATCACAAGCATTTGGATAATATTCATACATGAAGCGAGGAACAATTGAGGACAGTTGCCCTACTTGTACGACAACTGTATCAATTTTTTTAATATTATTTTCTCTCATGGCATTCTCAACCATATCGACTAATTCAACAAGAATTGTTAATTCATGCATCTATTCAACCATACTATCGCGATTAGAGTTAAAAGCAATTTTTACTTTTCTATTAATGACTCTCTTTAGTGCATGAGGTTTAATATTTTCATAACCAAAGCTCTTTGCATTAAATTTCTTTGATAAAGTAATTGCATCAAATTTACAACGAACGGTGCACTCCCCACAACCTATACATTGATTTGGATCAACATGAGCGACACCACATTCTAAGCAGCGTTCTGTTTCTTTTTTGACTTGTTCTTCACTTAATGTAGCGCGTGGATCACTAAAAGTTAAATCTTTAGATTTATCATAAGAAATTTTCTCTCTCTTCATATTATCATAGCTAGAATAATCAACATTATCTTTGTCTAATATTAAGAATTCACGTCTATTTCTTCCAATTGTTAAAGATTGACCAGGATGAACATATCTATGTAGAGAATCTGCACCCTCTTTCCCTGCTGCAATAGCATCAATAGCAAATTTAGGTCCTGTATAAACATCCCCTCCAACAAAGATATCACTCTCTTTTGTTTGTAGAGTTAAATCATCAGCAATTGCAGCATTTCCACGTCTAAGTTCTACGCTACTACCTTCAAGCATTTTTCCCCATTCAATTGATTGTCCAATAGAAAGAAGTACTATATCAGCCTTTATTATTTTAGTGTCTTTTTCATCATATTTAGGATTAAATTTATAATCTTTATCAAATACGCTTAAACATCTTTTGAATTCAACACCAGTTACTTTACCATTTTCTTCAATAATACGAGTTGGTCCCCAACCATTATTGATACAAATATTTTCACCTTTTGCTTCTTCAACTTCTTCATCCTGTGCAGGCATCTCACTTTCACTTTCTAAGCAAACCATGTCAACTTTTTCAGCACCAGTTCTAATGGCAGTTCTAGCAACATCGATTGCAACATTACCACCACCGATAACAATTACATTACCTAAAGTTTTAATATCTTTTCCAAGATTAACATCACGTAGATATTCAACACCAGTAATTACATCTTTATTGTCTTCACCATCAATCCCTAGTTTTCTACCACCTTGAGCACCTATTGCAACATAAAAAGCCTTATAATCTTGTTCTCTTAATTCATTAAGAGAAACATCTTTACCAATTTCTATACCACATTTAAATTCAACACCAAGTTTTCTAAGTACATCAATTTCAGCATCAATAACATCTCTTTCAAGACGGAAAGAGGGAATACCATATTTTAGCATTCCTCCTGGTTGATCAAGTTTTTCAAAAACTGTAATAGAATAACCTTTTTGAGCTAAAAAGAATGCACAAGAGAGCCCAGAGGGACCTGCTCCAATAATTGCTATCTTTATATTACTATAATCAAAAAGTTTTTCAGGAACAAATTGTTTACCTTCTTCTAATTCTCTATCAGCAATAAATTTTTTTATATCATCAATTGCTACAGGTTCATCAATACCATTACGTGTACACTCTTGTTCACAAGGGTGAGGGCAAATACGACCACAAACAGCTGGAAATGGATTTTCTTTTTTAATTAATTCAAGAGCTTCATCATATTTTCCTTGAGATGCTAATTTAATATAGCCTTGAACAGAAATATGAGCAGGGCATGTTGCTTTGCATGGAGCTGCACCACTTTCATAAGTGTTTTCAAAATTATCTCTAAAATCTGGATTATATCTTTCTTTAGACCAATTATGATCATCTGGTAATGGCA
>CAZPTG010000121.1:0-7061 GCA_964589355.1 uncultured Spirochaetaceae bacterium | reverse complement strand
GCATAAGATATGAATCATCACTGCCAAAAGCTAAATTACCACCAACTGTTGCACTACATCTTAGAGTTCTTGAAGCGCAAAATTTAGCAGCTTCTTTTAAATATTCAGGAATATCCTCAGAATCTATTAAATCCTGTAAAGTAACACAAGATCCAATTTTAACACCTTCTTTTGTGACTTCTATTTTGTCTAGACCTAAACCTTCTAATGAAATAGCACCTTCAAATTTTAAAGTAGAATTCAAACGATTTATTTCAGTTCCTCCAGCATAAAATGCATAATCTGGATTTTCTTTCTTTTTGAGTAAAGCTTCTTTTACATCATTAACTTTTAATAAATATTTTATCATTATTTAATCACTCCTGCTCTTTTGAGCAAATTCTCGCTTACATCTCGTCCTTTTCTAGCAAGTTCTACCTCGTCATAGCCAACAAGTTTTCCCTCATCAACTACAACCTTACCATTTACAATTGTATATGCAGTATTATGGTTTGTACCACAGAATAATAGAGAAGCTGCACTATCACTATGAGAACCAGCATAAGGCAATGTTGAAACATCAAATATAGCTAAATCAGCTTGCCATCCTTCTTCTAATAATCCAACTTGATCAAACCCAAGCATTTTAGCACCACCAAAAGTACCCATTTTGAATATATCAGAAGCTGTTACAGCATCTGCACCATATTTAACTCTTTGTAGTAATAATGCATTACGCAATTCACCAAGCATATCTGAACTATCATTACTTGCAGAGCCATCTACTGCAATACCTACATTGATACCAAGTTCTTTCATATCTTTTACTCTACAAATGCCACTACCAAGTCTCATGTTACTAGATGGACAATGAGCTATATGACAACCTGTATCACGTAAGTATTTTAACTCTTCATCATTAAAATGTATACCATGAGCAAAGAAAACATCATCGCCTACCATATTACATTCTTTCATCAATTCAACAGGTCTACATCCATACATCTCTTTACAAAAATCAGCTTCATCGAAAGTTTCACATAAATGAGTATGTAATCTAACCCCATATTTTCTTGCTAATTCACAAGATTTTTTCATTAGATCTTTTGTTACAGAAAACGGTGAACAAGGTGCTAGAACAATTTTATGCATCGCATCACCACCACCTTGATGATATTGTTTAATACACCTCTCACTATCTTCTAATATTTCATCAGTAGTTTGAACAACAGAATCTGGAGGTAATCCTCCATCTTTTTTAGAAAGACTCATTGATCCACGAGTTGGAGAAAATCTCATTCCTAGTCTATCAGCAGCTTCAAATTGAAGTCCCATCAAATCCCCATCAAAATCTCTTGGATAAAGATAATGATGATCTGTAGATGTTGTACAACCTGTTTTTAACAATTCACCCATTGCTAAACAACTACTTGTATATACTGCATCAGCATCAATATATTTCCAAATATTATATAAATAAATTAACCAATCAAATAATTCAGCATTTTGAACTGCTGGTAAATTTCTAGTTAACGTTTGATAAAAATGATGATGTGTATTAACCATTCCGGGAATTACAACATGATTAGAACAATTAATTATTCTTACATCTGATTCAACTTTAGCATTACCTTCTTTATAAATTTTCTTAATTTTACCATTTTCTATTAATAAATCTGCTCCTGAGATGGAAGGTTTATCAAAATTAGTTTGAAGACAGTGGATATCTTTTAATAAAATTTTTTGAGACATAATATTCTCCTCGTGTTTAATAAGTGTTTTTAAAAAAGCCCTTATTCTCTTTTACTCTATACATAGTGTACCATTATTTTTTAAAAAATGTAATGGTACATTAAGGCAAGTTCAGCCGTAGCTATAAAACTACGGCTGTTATTACTTGATTAATAAATTATTTTTTTAAGCTATATGGTAACATTGCATAAAAAGCAGCACAGATTTCTAAATCTTTTACACGAGTAATTTCGTTTGGTGCATGAGCTTGGTTTTCATCACCAGGGCCAAAACCAATTGCTGGAATCTTATGACGACCTGTAGTTGCTACACAGTTAGTTGAGAAAACCCATCTATCAACAATAGGTGCTTCATTATATAATGCTTTATGAGCTGCAACACCAGCTTGTACAATTTCGTGATCTTCTGGAATTTTCCATGTAGGGAAGTATAATTCTTGTGAATATTCTTTTTTAGTCCAACCAACTTTTTCATAGTTAGGCATTTCAACAACAATATCTTCTTTTTTATCACCAGTTGCTTTTGAAATATATTCTTTAACTTGTGAAATAGCTAAATCAGCATCTTCACCCCAAGTTAAACGTCTATCACAATAAAGCATTGCATAGTCAGCAACAGCACATTGAGAAGGACCTTTTACATCCATTTGGCTAACAGTAATTGTACCTTTACCTAAGAAATTATCATCATCTGGTTGTAAATCTTCATTCAATTGTTCAATTGCTAATGCAGCACGAGATGCTTTATAAGAAGCACTTACACCTCTCTCAGGTGCACTACCATGACATGATACACCTTTTAAGAATACTCTAATTTCCATACGTCCACGGTGACCACGATATAATCTACATGAAGTTGGTTCTGTTGAAACAACAAAATCTGGTTTGAAATTTTCTTCTTCAATTAAATATTTCCAACACATACCATCACAGTCTTCTTCCATTACTGTAAATGTGAAATAACAAGTATATTCACCACCGTATCCTAATTCTTTTAAAATACGACCAGCAGTAATCATTGAAGCAGCACCACCTTTTTGGTCAGATGTTCCGCGACCTAATACTAAACCATCTTTGATTTCACCTGAAAAAGGATCAAAATCCCAGTTTTTCATATTTCCAACTTCAACTGTATCAATGTGAGCATCAAAAGCAATTTCTTTAGGACCATTACCAACTCTACCGATTACAGAACCTAAACCATCAATTCTTACATCATCAAAATTTGCTTCTTTACAAAGTTCAACGATTAGACGACAAACATCTTCTTCTTCGCTACTGTAACTTTTTGCTTGAATCATTTTAGAAAGATTTTGTGCTGTGTAATCTGAATACTCAGCTGCTTTAGCTAAAATTTGTTCATTAATTGTCATTTGTGTTTCTCCTTGGCTAAATGCCTTATTTATTATTATTCTTATTTTATCTATTATATGGTGCTAAAGTATCTACTTTTTCCCAAACTCTTTTTGCAACTTCACTTGCTTTATTGTAAATTTCATCAACATCAATGCCAACAAATTCACGATTTTCTAGAACCATTTCACCATTAATCATAACTGAATGAACGCTATTTGAACTCATTCCCCAAATAAAATGCCCTGCAGCATTATCACTAACTAAAGGTGTTGGACTCTTATAATCAACTAATGTTAAATCAGCTTTATAGCCTTCTTTAACTTCACCATAATTTCCATCGAAATATGTTTCAATTAACTGATTTCCTCTATTTAGAGCTTCTACAAACTCATTAGGCCACCATGGACCTTTATCATCTCTATGTTTAAAGAAAGCCACTTTTAACTCTTCAAACATATTAGCACCAATTCCATCTGTTCCTACAATCAATTTATCAACCATAGGTATTTTATTATTATAACCAATTTGGTTATTCATATTACTTCTTGGATTATGAGCTAAGAAACATTTATGAGCATTTAAAGTGTTAATTTCGTCTTCACTTAAATAAACTCCGTGTACTAACAAACTATTTTCTCTCAATAGATCAAAAGATTCTAATCTTTTTGCTATATCTTTACCATATCTATGATGAGATTGAATTTGGTCATAATCACCTTCACCTACGTGAATGTGAACACCAGATCCAGTTGTATTACAAGCCTCACTCATTAATTTCAAACCTTCATCAGGAATAGTAAATGGAGCGTGACCACCAATCATTGCTTTTACCATGTTGGAAGTTCCGCTTGTTGCAAAATCAACATTTTCTTGAACAGCAGCTTCAACTTCACTCATTCCACCATTTCTATCGGTTACTTCATAACAAGTCATACCTCTTAGGCCAACTTCTTCCATACCTTTTTTGATAGTTGATAAAGATCCTTTAATAAAGTTAGGACTTGCATGGTGATCAACTACACTTGTAGTACCGGCAGCAATTGCATCTAGTGAACAGATAAGAGATGAATAATAGCAAGCTTCTTCATCTAATGATCTATCTAATCTCCACCACCATTCTCTAAGAATCTGAATAAGGTCAGTTTGAGGGCCTGCATTTACAAGCATTCCTCTAGATAACCCACTGTAATAGTGATGGTGAGAGCAAACATTACCTGGCATTAAAGTTTTACCTTTAGCATTAATAACTTTTGCATCTTGTGCTACAATTTCTTTTCCAATTTGGGCGATAGTATCGCCCTTTACTAAAACATCCATACCTTCTAATACTTCAAAAGGTGCTTTTGTTTGCATTATTCTTACATTTTTAAATAGTGTATTCATCTAATTAATCCTATTCGTCTACTTCGCCTAAAAGGTAACTATATGATAAGAAGATTTCTTCAATGATTGCAGCAACTTCATCGCTTACACCTTCATCGCCTTCTAACATTCCTTCACCATTTATTTCACAATTATATAATTTTCCATCTAATCTAATTAATATTTCTGAACCATTTACTAAGAAACCAGGATTAGTAGAATTATCAAAATCATCTCTTCTTGAGAATAAAGTTAATTTTTCTTTGTAAGGTGCTTGGTTATATGGACAGAATGTTCCACAGTTACCACATTCATTACAATATGCATCAATGTGAACAATTTGGAACGGATCTTCAAACACGCCAGTATTTCTTACATCAATAGCAACATTTGCTCTGTTTGGACATACTTCAACACATTTGTTACAAAGGTATGAACATTCATTACAACGCATAGCTTCATTTTCTAAGAATTCTTTTGTATCTTTATCAATAGGTAAAGTTACATTACTTTTCTTAACTCTTAACTCTTTAAAATATTTATTTTCTTGAGCTGTTAATTCTTCAATATTTATATCTTCATCTAATTCATCAAATTCTTCTAAATCTTCATCATCTAAATCTTCATCTTTAAAAGAAGAAATCAATTTATCAATACATGAATCTACTGCAAGTCTTGCAGAAGCAATAGCTTCAACAACTGTAGCAGGACCACTTTGCATATCACCAATCATATATACATCTTCAATTTTTGATTCTAAAGTTTCTTTATCATAAACTACTTTTCCTCTTTCATTTACAACAAGACCATAATAGTTTACATCTTCTTCATCAACATGAGATGCAATTGCAGTAATAACATTATCACAATCAATTACATAAGTTTCATCTGTAGGAACTGGACGACGACGATTAGAAGCATCTTTTTCACCTAATTCCATTTTTGTTAATACTAATTTACCATCTTTATATTCACTTGGATTTGCTAAGAATTCAAACTTAATACCATCTTCTAGAGCAAATTCATATTCTTCTTTATCAGCTGGCATCTGATTGATACTTCTTCTATAAACAATTGTAACATCTTCAACACCATCAACTCGTTTAGCAGCTCTAGCTGTGTCCATTGCAACATTACCTGCTCCTAGAACAACAACATGTTTATTTAATTTTACTTCATCACTACCACGTCTAAATGCACGTAAGAAAGGAAGAGCTTCAACTAAAATATCATCACCACCTTTAAGTGCATATGGGTTATCTTTTTCTGTACCAATTGCAAAGAATACATAATCAAAACCATCTTTTTTAAGAGTATCAATTTTAGTAGCTTCTTTTGAAACACCAAATTTAATATCAACCCCATGAGCTTTAATAAATTCAACATCACTGTTAATTGCTTCTTCAGGAATTCTAAATTCAGGAATAACATTCTTTACAACACCACCAGCTGTTTCTTCTTTTTCAAATACAGTTACTTGGAAACCAGAACGAGCTAAGAACATTGCAGCAGATAAACCAGCAGGACCTGCTCCTACAATAGCAGCTTTATATTCTGATGTTTCACTTGGAGCTTCCCACATTTCTTTAAAATCTTTAAAGCCATTTTCTACAGCTTGTTTTTTGATTTCACGAATTTGAACAGAACCTTCATAATCCATTCTAGTACAATGTAATTGACATTGATGGTCACAAATAGTTCCTGTGATATATGGAAGTGGGTTTTTCAAATAAATTACAGCTAAAGCTTCTGCATATCTACCTTCACCCATAAGTGCAACATAATCAGGTACATCTTGATGGATAGGACATGCTTCAACACAAGGAGCTACATAACAATCTGATAGAGGTAAATCTTTATAAACTTTAGCTCTATCAACGCCTCTAAATGCTTTTTCTAAATATTCACTTTCTAGACATTTTTTTGCAAGAGCATTCAATTTATCTACATCAATTTTATCCATATCCCAAGAATCATTTCGATCTAAAATATTAGCCATTTGTGTCATTCTTGCATAACCACCAGGATGAAGCATATCTGTTGCAACAGTGATTGGTCTAATACCTGTTTCAAAAATATCACTAATTGTTAAAGCATTTGCACCACCTGAGTAAGATACTGGCAATTCACCTTTAAATTCTGTTGATAGTTTTGCAGCTACATTTACTGATAATGGCATAAGTGCTCTACCACTCATATACATATCATCGCCAGGTAATTCACCTTGGTCATTAACAGAGCCTAAAGTATTAGTTAATTTAACACCAAAACCTCTATCTTCTTTTTTAGCTAATTCTACTAATCTGCGTAGCATTGAAACTGCATCATTATATTGTAAATCATGATCAAAAGAATCTCTTGATAAATGAAGATAATCATAACCTAATTTATCTAAAATTTCTCTAACACCATCATAACCTAATAAAGTTGGATTCAATTTAACAAAAGTATCAATTTTTTTATCACTTAACATATAGTTACAAATAGCTTCAATCTCAGTTGGAGGGCATCCATGCATTGTACTAATAGTTACAGATTCACAAATCTTATTTGAAATGTGATTTACTAAATTATCTGCTAATTTATCAGCTTGATTAGCAAACTCTGTAGATT
>CAZPTG010000120.1:0-7083 GCA_964589355.1 uncultured Spirochaetaceae bacterium | reverse complement strand
GACTTGAATTGAGTCGGCATTAATTACTGAAAATTTATTATTATCCAACTTAGATAATAGATTAGTTTTACCTACACTAGTTGGACCAAATAAGAATATAATCTTATTAAATGGATTAGTTTTCTGATTCTTCAACTTTTTCGTATTTGATTTCACCATTTAGAGCTCTATATAGAACTTCGCTAACTATTTTACCATTATTTTCTTCGATTTCTCGTCCACCACAACCTGGATTACTTAAGATGTCAGCTTCTTTAATAGCAACACATGTAACTTCATAAATATTTTCTTTAAAATCGATTAATTCATCTAATGGAACTTTATTCACCGCAAGGCTCCTTAATATTTTTTTTAACATTTTTAATAATGTCTATTCGAACTTAATTATAATATGAAAAATATAATAAAATGTATAGTCTATAAAGGAATAAACTTATAACCTTTTAATAATTTGATTCAATTTCTAAAACTTTATTTACTATAATTGTAGCTACTTCTTGAGGTTGTAATTCTTCTGTATTAATTACTAAATCAGCTAAATCAAAATCATTGTTATCAATTGAATAAATTTTCTTATATCTATTTGTATCATTTTTATCTCTCATTTGAGTCTGTTCAAGTCTTTTTTCTAAACTTCCACCTTCTCTTTTAAAAACTCTAGAAGCTCTCTCTTGATCACTAGCAAATAAATATACCTTTAAATCTGCCTCTTTTAACATCCAAATAGCTAAACGTGAACCAAGAACACAATTTTCTTCTGCCATTGCCATATCTATTTGTCTATTATCTAATTCTTTATCATAAGAATCATCAGATTCTGCCATTTTACAAAAATCCCAAAACTCAATACCTTTTTCTTTAGCAAGATTTCTAAATGTAAAATTAATTAATTTATAATTTAATTTATCAGCAACTAAAGTTGAAACAGTTGTATTTCCGCATCCACTTTTACCACTAATTGCAATTCTCATAAAATTTCTCCCCATATACCCTATTCAATATTTCTAGCTTGTTCTCTTATATTCTCTAAGTTATCTTTCATTCTAACAACTTCTAAATTTAATTGTGCAATTTGACTTTTAGATCCAATAGTATTTATCTCTCTATTAATTTCTTGACATAAAAAATCTATTCTTTTGCCAATACTTTCATCCAAATCTAAGAGCTTTTCAAATGCATCAAGATGAACATCAAGTCTTTTTATTTCTTCATTAACACTCATTTTTACAAGCATTATTGCAACTTCTTGCAAAACTCTATTCTCATCATAATTACTTTCTTCTAGTACTTCATTTATTCTATTAAATAAATTAGTTTTAACATTATCTTCAATTTCACTTGCTCTATTTTTTATTATTTCTAGACTTTCAATTATTTTATCTTTTGATTTTTTTAAATCTTTTTTTGTGGATTTTCCCTCACTGATTTTAGATTCTTCAAATTGAGTTAATGCCTCATCTAATAGATTAAATAATGGTTTTTCAAATTTTTTAGTATCTGTATCTTTTACACTTGTTAGAGCACCCTCAGCACTTAAAAAATCACTTAATTGAGGAATGTTATGAACTTGCGAAATCTCATTAATTTTTTTATAGGCTTTCTGATATTGTGTAATAACATCTTCATCAACTACAACTTTAATATCATTTTTTAACAATCTAACTCTAATAGATAATTCAATTCTACCACGTTTAGCAATTTCTTTTATTTTGTTATCGATATCAATTTCATAAGCAGATAAATAATATGGTATATTATGAATAATATCTAAATACCTATTATTAACAGATTTAATTTCAACTTGCATCTGCATTTCTTCATTAGATGTTTGGGCACATCCATAGCCTGTCATGCTTTTCATATATTATTTTTACCTTCTTTTTAATTCTCTTATTACATCTTTATACAATTCATCATTGTTTGAAGCACCTAAAGATAAGAAAATATCACCATCTTCTATCATAGAAGCACATATAGAAGCTAATTGAATATCGTCTTCAACATAAATTGCACTCGCTAATTTAACCTTATAGCTTTTTAATAATTTAGAATTTAAATCTTTTACCATTTTCTTATCTAAATTATCTCTATCCTTATCCATTCTAGCACTCATAAATGTTTTTGTAATTATTAACTTATCAAAAAGTAATAAAACATTTAAAAAATCTTTATAAAGTGCTTTTGTTCGACTTGCTGTATGAAAAGAAAACGCTGCAATAATTTTTCTATTTGGATATCTCGCTTTAATTTCATTTAACAAAGTATATATCTCTTTAGGATGATGAGCATAATCATCTATAAATACAACATTATTATATGTTTTTTTTAACTCTAATCGCCCTCTTACACCACTAAAATGCTCTAACGATTTTAACGATATCCTAAATAAAGTTGTAAATACTTCATCACAGATTATATCTTCTTCATTTAAATATAAATCAACTTTATCTCTATCTAATAAAATACATGTAGATAAAATAGCAGAAGATACAATATCACTAACAAGTGCTCTATCATTATATTTTAGATTAAATAAATCATCACAAGTCAATCTAATTTTATATTGTTGAGTTAAATTATCTTTTTGAATTCTAAATATTGAATTATCATAAAATCCATAAGTGATTATATTTAAATCATCTCTAGCTTTTTTAATGTAAGGAATAATAGATTTTACATTTCTATCATCAAAATTTAAAATTAGAAAACCATTTTTTTTAATATTAATAGAAAATTTTATAAAAGATTCTATAACATCCTTCTCATTATCAAAAAAATCTGGATGATCAAAATCAATAGATGTAATTATTGCTCCATTTAATTCATATGATAAAAAATGATTCTCATATTCACATGCTTCAATAACTAGAGCTTTATCTCCTTGATAAGTTAAAGAATCATTATCTATTAGAGACGATCCATAAATTGAAAAAAAAGGAAACTTTTTCCTATTTTTATAACTTAGTGCAAAACTAGTTGCAGCAGCAGTTGTAGTTTTACCATGAGTTCCACTAATTCCATATGCTTTTGTGTTTTTAGTTAAATAAGATAAATAATCTATATATGAATAAGTATCATACTTTTTTTTCATCTCATTTACTAATAAAGTATTCTCATAAGCAGTAGAATAAATTACAACATCAATATTCTCATTTTCAAAATTAAAATTAAAATCAGTATAAATCTTAATTTTTTTTTCTAATAATTTTTCTTGAGTAAAAAAATAGGTGTCTTTATCTATGCCAAAAACATGAGAGCCCATCTCTTTTAATATAAGAGCTAAAGATGAGAGTCCAGTTCCTTTTATTCCTATTAAGAAATAATTAATCATATTTATTAACACCTATAGACAGGAAAAGACTGTCTAATGACAGTCTCCCTTTTTTAATTAAGAAAGAATTATTTAGAATTCTTTCTATGTGCGTTACAAGTTTTACAAATCATTACTTTTTTTTCGTCAATTGTTGTTTCATATAGTACTTTGATATTTGTTCTTTTACAAATTGGACATGTACCTTTACCTTGATTATGTTCTTGACGGATTCCACTTCCTCTATGTGCTTTGGACATAATATTCTCCTTGAAAATTCAATAACTAATGCAGATAATAGTACTTTGATTGGTAGTATGTCAAGACTAATCTTTAATCAAACATCCTAGGCAAATATGATTTATTGAAAAAATGAAAATAATTAATCTCCTTAGTCAATATTACAAATAATTTTATCTAATTTAAATTATTTATTTTAAAAAGCCCATAAAACAAAACTTTTTTGTATATATTATTTGATATTTTTAAATATTTTCAAAAAAGTTTAAAAAAAATGTTGAACCTTTAGCACAAAGTCAATAAAATTTGTAGAATATGAAAATTACAATACTTGGGGCCGGTAGAAAAGGTTTAAGATTAGCAAAAATACTTGCAACTGAAAAAAATGATATTACTATAATAGATATTAATGAAAAAAAAACTGATATAGCAATGTCACGAATTGATTGTCTTGCTTATCTAGGAGATGGAATATCTCTTAAAGATTTAAGTGAAGCTGGAATTGAGGGAAGTGATGCTTTTATTTCTGTAACAGGTAATCATCAAATAAATCTAATTGCTTCTGCTATGGCAAAAGATGAATTTAAAATACCTAATACATTAAGTATAGTTAAACATCTATCTCTTTTAGGGTATAAAAAGAATAAAGAAAAATCTCTATTAGGAATTAATCATATAGTAAACCCAAATGATGAGTTAGCTTCTCATATTTATACAGAAATATCTCAAGGCGTATTTAAAAACACAATTAGCTTTCAAAACTCAAAATTACTTTTATATACAATTACTATAGATAATGATAGTCCCTATAATGATATGGCTATAAAAGATTTTCAAAAAACTTTTAAACAGAATTTTATTATTGCGACAATACTTAGAAATAATACATCCATAGTACCAAGTGGTAATACTAAAATAAAAAACAACGATTTCATTTCTATTGTTACTAAACCTGGTGATAGTAATAAAATCTTATCAACTATTGGTATAAAAAAATCAAAAACTAAGAAAATAGTAATAGTTGGAGCTAATCAAATAACTGAAGCTCTTTTATATAAAATAAGTCAAAAAAACAGAAGCAAAATAATAGTAATTGATAAAAACCCTACAGCTTGTAATACATTTTCTCATAATTTCCCTGAAATTTTAGTTGTAAATGGAAACATTACTGATGAAGAAATTTTTAAAGAATGTAATTTATTTACATCAGATTTACTTTTATCAATAACTGATAAAGATGAATTAAACATAATTGTAGCTAGTTATGCAAAACAAGTTGGAATACCATATTCTATGGCCTTAATTAAATCAAATAATAATTATTTAAGAATGGCAAAACACTTAAATATTGATGATGTTATTTCAACTCAAAAAGTTGCTGTTGATTCTCTAATGAGACATCTTCATGGAGACAATGTAAAAAATATACACTCACTATTTGATGGTCAAATGCAAGCAATAGAATATAAAATTCCAACAAACTGTAAGATAATTGATAAAAAATTAAAAGATATTAATATGAAAAATAAAGGGATTATTGCTGGTATTATAAACGAAAATGGCTCAACAATTATTCCTGATGGGGATTATACAATAAAAAAACATGATTTATTAATCATAATTGTATCACAAAAAGATATTAATAGTGTATTAGGAGAAATACAATGAACTTAAAGCAGGATATAAAAATAATTGCTTTAATATTATTTGCAATTTCACTTACAATGTTTATACCGTTATTTATTGCAATTTATAATAATGAAACTTTAGCTATTAAAGGTTTTTCACAAACAATTATTATTATATTTATAGTTTGTCTAGCAATTTTCTTATTAACAAAAAATAATAAAAACAATGAAATAAAAGGAAAAGATGGATATTTAGTTGTATCATTAACGTGGATTATAATAACAGCTTTTGGTGCACTTCCTCTAATTATTAGTAAAGAATTTAGTACATATGATAAAGCATATTTTGAAATAATGAGTGGATTCACTACAACTGGTGCAACCTGTTTTACAAATATAGAAAGTGCTGCAAGAAGCATACTTTTTTGGAGAAGTTTTACAAACTGGTTAGGTGGTATGGGTGTTGTTGTTCTTTTTGTTGCTTTATTACCTGCAATGGGAATAGGAGGAAGCATCTATTTAATAGGAGCTGAATCTGTTGGACCTGTTAAAGGTAAATTAACTCCTAAAACTAAAAATACTGCAGCGGCTTTATGGTCGATATATTTTGGCTTTACACTATTTGAAACAATATTATTAGTTATTAATGGCTTATCACTTTATGATGCAACTACAGTTTCTTTTTCAACAATGGCTGCAGCTGGGTTCTGTGTAAAAAATAGTTCTATTGGTTCATTTAATAGTGCAAATGTTGATGTTATAGTAACATTTTTTATGATGCTCTCTGGAGCAAATTTTGCTCTATATTATAAACTAATAAAAGGTAAATTTAGAGAAGTCTTTAATGATGGTGAATTAAAAAGTTATATTAGAATTTGGAGTATTTGTGTACTTCTTTGTGCTTCTTATTTATCAATAAAAGGATATTACCCCAACTTTCTAACATCTCTAAGATATGCTGCATTCCAACTAGCTTCATTGATTACAACAACTGGATTTGCAACTACAGATTATTTACTATGGCCTCGTTTTTCTATGATGTTTGCTGTTGTTATGATGTTAATAGGTGGATGTGCTGGTAGTGCTGGTGGTGGAATGAAAGTAATAAGAGTTACCACAATTATTAAACAATCAAAATTCCATATGAAATCACAATTATATCCTAATGGAGTATTTCCAATAAAAAGTGGTAAAGATATTTTATCAAACAAAGTTTTAAGAAGTATTTCTGCTTTTTGCGGAACCTACATAGCTATTTGGATAATTTCTTCAGTTGTAATATCATTAACAGGAACCGATATTGAAACAAGCCTAGCCTCAACACTTTTAACACTTGGTAATATTGGAATTGGTTTTGGGAAAGTTGGACCTACTGGTAACTTTGCCTTTTTCCCAGCTTGGGCACATTGGGTATTTTCATTTTTAATGTTAATTGGAAGACTTGAGTTGTTTACTGTTCTTATATTATTTACAAAAGAATTTTGGAAAAAATAATATAATATTGAATTTATTATTTGATAGAGAAAAAATTAAATTATATAATCAAATTAAGAGGAATGTTTTGAGATCTAATGGTTATAAAACAAAAAATAAAGAATATATTATTGAAGCACTATCTAATAATTTAGATAAAACACTTAGTGCTGAAGAAATTTTAGATTTTATAAAAACTAAAGGAATATCTATAAATATTACTACTATTTATAGAAATCTTGAAAAGTTAACAAATAAAAATATCATTCTTAAATTTCCATCTTCTGATAATTCTAAAAACTTTTACCAAATAAAAAAACATAATTATAAACATAAAGAGCATCTTCACCTTCAATGTACAAATTGTGGTAAAATAATACATCTAGATTGTGATTTTATGCAGGAGTTTGTTGATCATTTAAAAGAAGATCA
>CAZPTG010000119.1:0-7105 GCA_964589355.1 uncultured Spirochaetaceae bacterium | reverse complement strand
TAAATAATGAAAGAATATTTTAAGACCTCTATTGTTTTAGCGAGTATTTGTGCCGGGGCAGCAATTGTGTTATCAGTATTAAATGGAATAACAAAACCAATTATTATTGAGTTTGAAAATCAAAAAACACTTGATGCTTTAAATGCTGTTAGCAATGGTTTAACAATCAGTGAAGAAAATATAAATATTAATGATAATGATTTTGTAAATTATTATTATGAATTAAGTGAAAACGATAATTTAAGTGGCTATTTATTAAATATAAATGCAGTAGGCTACAGTGGAAAGATATCATTAGTTGCATCTTATAATATGGATGGTGAAGTTTTACAATCGAAAGTTGTAAGTTGTAGTGAAACTCCAGGCTTAGGTAAAAAGAGTGAAGAAGATTGGTATATGGAAAAATATTTAAATAAAAGTGTCATTCCAACAAAGAAAACTCAATTAAATAGTGAAGAAGCTGCTGCTATAAGTGGTGCTTCAATTACCTTTGCTGCTATTGGTAAATCCTTAGTTGCTGGAAGTGACTTTGTAAAAAGTCTAGGAGGTAATTAATGAAAAAAAAATATAAAGAAGAATTTACAAAAGGTATTTTTAAAGAAAATCCAGTATTTATTTTATTATTAGGATTATGTCCAACTTTAGGTGTAACTACAATGGTATCAAATGCCATTGGTATGGGATTTAGTGTTTTATTTGTACTCACATGTAGTAATATAATGATTTCTTTATTAAGAAAAGTAATACCAGATTCTGTTAGAATACCAAGTTATATTGTTATTATTGCATCTTTTGTAACAATAATTGAAATGATATTACATGCATTTGTACCAGCTGTTTATACAGCTTTAGGTGTATTTTTACCTTTAATTGTTGTAAACTGTATTATTTTAGGAAGGGCTGAAGCTTTTGCTAGTAAAAACACAGTTTTTGATTCAATTTTAGATGGTATTGGTATGGGTATAGGCTTTACTCTCGCTTTAATTATTATTGCTGCAATTAGAGAAATTTTAGGAGCCGGAACAATAACATTATTTCCTGTTGGAAGTTTTGATGGCGTAATTGAAATTCCTATATTAAATCAATGGCCAATTAGAGTTATGACTTTAGCTCCTGGTGCACTATTATTAATGGGGTATTTAAAAGCCTATTTTGAATTTTATTCAAGAAGAAAAGCTAAGAAGGAGAGTTTAGCATGACCTATATTGCAATTTTAATTACATATATATTTATAAGTAACTTTATATTAGTTCAATTTTTAGGAGTCTGTCCTTTTATAGGTGTTTCTAAAAATAGTGAAAGTGCTCTTGGTATGGGTATGGCTGTAACATTTGTAACCTCTATTGCTTCAGTTATTACATGGAGTGTATATCAATTTTTACTACTACCTTTTGAATTAGAATATTTAAGAACAGTTTCTTTTATTTTAGTAATTGCTTCATTAGTTCAACTAGTAGAATTAGTAATTAGAAAAGTAAGCCCACCATTGTATAAAGCTTTAGGTATATTTTTACCTTTAATTACAACAAACTGTGCAGTACTAGGTATTGCAATAATTAATATTGATGAAAAATATTCTTGTTTAGAATCATTCTTTGGAGGATTAGCTGCAGGATTAGGTTTTACTCTTGCTATTATTCTTATGAGTAATATTAGAGAAAAACTAGATTTAGCTCCTGTTAGAAGAAGTTTTAAAGGTGTTCCAATAGCTTTTGTATCTGCAGGATTGATGGCATTAGCATTTATGGCCTTTGATAAATCATTATTAATGAATTTAAATTTAGTATAAGAGAGTAGGATATGAATATATTATTAGCATTTTTAGTTATTACTGTAATGGGTCTTATATTAGGCATAGGCTTAGCCTTTGCAGCTAAGAAACTTGCAGTTGCTAAAGATCAAAAACAGATAGATATTGAAAATGTACTTCCAAATGCAAATTGTGGTGGATGTGGTTATCCAGGATGTGCTGGATATGCTGAAGCATGTGCTAAGGGTGAGTGTGAACTTAATTTATGTGCACCAGGCGGAAGTGAAGTTACAAAAAAAATAGGTGAAATCATGGGGCAAAAAGTAGAAACTAGCGATGTAAAAAAAGTAGCTTATGTTTTTTGTGATGGTGATTGTGATAAAACTCAAAAAGAATTTGATTATCAAGGAATAAAAGATTGTAATTCTGCAGCTTTATTATTTGATGGTGATTTTGCTTGTAAAGAAGGTTGTTTACAATTAGGATCATGTATTGATGTTTGCCCAGTTGATGCGATAAGTAAAAATGAAAAAGGACATATAGAAGTAAATCCAAATTTATGTATTGGATGCGCTAAATGTGTAGATATTTGTCCACATAATGTTATAAAACTTATTGATGATAATAGTGAATACGTTGTAAAGTGTAATAACCACGATTCTGGAGCTGTTGTTAGAAAAATTTGTGAAGTGGGTTGTATAGGATGCCAAATATGTGTTAGAAAGTTTCCTGAGTCAGGATGTTCTATGGATGGCTTTCTTTCAGTTTATGATAACTCAAAACCACATACACAAATTGAAGAAGCTGCAAAAGCATGTCCAAAGAATTGTATTGTTAAACGCAAATAAGGAGTTACACTTTAAACATGGCATATATAGTTGGAGCATATTCTCAATTAGCTGCAGGTACATCATCAAAAGCTTATAAACATATACTAAATACTGCAATTAAACCTCTGTTAACAGAGGTTTATACTAGAGAAAATGCATTTCTTCAATTATATTTAGGTGGAGCATTATTACAATGGCTAGATTCTAATCATCCTGAAGTTAATTTATTAATAAAAGATTTGTCAAAATCTAATAAAGTTGAAATGATGACAGGAAGTTTTCATCAAGCCATTTTACCTATTGTTCCACCAGCCGATAGAATTTCTCAAATTGAAACTACAACTAATTTTATTACAAAAAAATTTAAAAAATTACCTAAAACATTTTGGTGCTATGGTGAAATATGGTCTCCCTCATTAATAAGTTGTTTAAGTTTAAGTAAAATTGAAAAAGTAATTATATCATTAGAAAATAAAAATACATTTGAAGACAGTTTATCTAAACCTTTTAAAATGCAAGAAATAGGGAAAAGTGTTGATATAATTCCTATAGATACTAGATTTAGTAAATTAGTTCATGATTTTGGTCTTAGAAAAATTTCCTTTGAAAAAATGTTTGCAGAGATCAAAAATTTAAATGATAATAGTGTCAAAGTTGCTATGATAAATTTAAATCAATTATGCCAAGGTGAGATTTCAAACAATCAAATCGTTAAATTATTTAAGTATCTTTTTGATAATAGTGAAAAATCTTTTGATAAAATATATAACAAAGATAAATTAGATTTAAACTATCTTGAAAAAGGCTGGTATGGTTTTGATGCTTTAGTTTCAAAAAAATCAATTCATGGTGAATTGTATCAAGATGAAAGTCTTAATTTTTTATATAATAGGATTATTTCATTAATAGAAATTGCAAAATTATATAAGAAAAATAGAGATATAAAAAAGCAAATTGCATCGATTATACCGAAAATTCTCTGTGGAGCTCCATATATATATGATTCAAATGCTTCAATATTAAAAGGATCTATACGTTCAAATATATATACATATATAATTGAATTAGAAAAATTATTAATTTCTTTAAATGATTTTACATATCCATTTATCCAAGATATTGATAAAGATGGTACAAATGAAGTTATCTCTGGTGGTAAAATATTTAATGCTGTAATTGATTCAAAAGGTGGTAGTTTATTAGAATTAAAATATTTTCCTGCAAAATATAATTTTGTAAATTCATTATTGCCTTACAACATAAATAATAAAAACGATAATATAGCTATTTCTGGTAAAAAGCAAAAATTATTTTCTGATGTAGTATTAGATTCATCTTTTGATTTATCTAATTATCGTATGAAAGATAATAAATTAAAAGAATTAAAATATAATATTAGTGTTGATGATAACAAATTTACAAAATTCTCATTAAATTCATTAGAAAAACAATCACTTGGGCTTCATATTAATAAATATTATAAATTTTCATCAAATGAAATGTCATTAAAGATAAATATAAAAAATATTTCAAATAAATCTAAACAATTTAAATTTGGATTAGAAATCCCACTAAGTTTTTATCCATTTGATAATAATGTAAATTTTAAATTTAATGATGAAGAGAATGTAATTAATGATTCTAATTTATATAAAGATATTTCAAATATAAAAATTAAAGATAAAAAACATAAAACTAATATATTAATGAATTTTAGTGAAACTTGTAATTTATTTTATAAAAATTCATTTTTAAATACTTTTACAGTTTTAGGTGAAGAGAAATTATATCAATTTACTTTATTTATGCCTACATGGGATTTAGAATTAAATAAAGATGAAGAAAAAGAGATAAATTTAATATTTAGAATTGGTAGAAATATTTAAAAAACGGAGATATTTAATGTTTATAGAAAAAAAAGCTATTCTAAATGAAATTGAAAAAGATGCTACAATAATTTGGGGGCGTCTTTGAAAATTCAAAAATAGAAGATAAAATCAAAGAATTAGAAAATGAAACCTCAAGTATAGATTTTTGGTCAAAGAATGAAAACCCTGATAAAGTTTTTGCAGATCTTACGTCTTTAAAAGAAAGTTATTATCCTTGGAAAGAATTAATTGAATCAATAAATGATATAAAAGAAATAATAAACTTATATGATAATGAAGATTCTTTAACTGAAGAGGAAGAAGGTGAAATTACATTAGAGATTAATAATCAAATCTCACAAATTGAGAAAATATATAATCCATTAAGATTAAAAACTTTATTAGATGATAAATATGATAATAATAACTGTTATCTTACAATTCACTCAGGATCTGGAGGTACAGAAGCTAGTGATTGGGCAAATATGTTATTAAGATTATATTTGAGATGGTGTGAGAAAAAACAATTCAAAACCAAGATTATTGATATATTAGAAGATCAAGGTGGAATCAAAAGTGTAGTACTTGAAGTAAGTGGTAAATACGCATTTGGATATTTAAAAAGTGAAGCCGGAGTTCATCGCCTAGTTAGAATTTCACCATTTGATTCTCAAAAAAGGAGACATACTTCATTTGGTTCTGTATATACAACACCTGTAATTGATGATGATATTGAAATTGAATTAAAAAACGAAGATTATAGATTAGATACATATAGAGCAGGTGGAGCAGGGGGACAACATGTTAATAAAACAGATAGTGCTGTAAGAATAACACACTTTGAATCTGGAATTGTTGTTCAATGTCAAAATGAAAGATCTCAGTTAATGAATAAAGAAGTAGCTTTTAAGATGCTAAAATCTAAACTTTATACATATTATGAAGATAAGCGAAAAAAAGAGCATGAAGAAAGTGCTATTAAGAAAAAAGAAATTTCATGGGGATCTCAAATTAGATCATATGTTTTTCAACCTTATACTATGGTAAAAGATCATAGAACTAATGCACAATCTACTAATGTAAATGCTGTTATGGATGGTGATATTGATGTTTTTATAGAAGCTTATTTACAGTGGATTCATGAGGATTAGAATATGAAAAAAAGCTTTATCATCTTTTTATTATTATTTTTTACATCTTATATTTTTGCATCTAGTGATACATATAATATATCAATATCTTTGATATTAAACGAAAATGATATTAATGAAATTAAAACAAGTGATAAAGCTTTAACATTATTAAAAGATGAATCTAATCTCAAGTTTTCTAATTTTGAAATAAATTGTTTAAATAGTGTTTATAACCTCTGTAATCAATATATTTCATCTATTAATTTATCTAAAAAATTTATAAATTCTAAAATAGATACTATGAAATTTGATTCAATTTATAATCAAAGAAAAAAGATTGAAGATAATTATATCTTATATTCAACTAAATTAGATCCATCTATTTTAGATAAGATAAAAGAATTAAAAGAAAATTCTTTAATAAAAGAGACTTTAATTAATGAAATTAATCCTAAATTTTCACAAATTCAAAATTCACTAGCTTTTAGTATATTAACTAAAAGTAATGACAAAAATATAATAAATGTTTTATTAGATAAATATGATAGTGATGGTTTTTTATTTGTTTCTATAGATGAAATTAGTAATTACAAAAAGCTTAAATTAGAATATGTTGATAAAGATTCACGCCAAATTATATATAATAAAATTATTACAAATAATTTGATTAAAGAAATTGAAGAAGATATATTAACTTCTTTAATTATATTTTTTAATCCAGAGTATTCATTGTGTAGTTTAAAAGATATAAATAATATTATATCAATAGATGAAATAATATCGTTATCTAAGCAAAGATTAGATAAAATAGATAATAATGATTTCTCATCCCAAAAAGTTAGAAATAATGATTTATTAAAATTAAACATCAATAATGATTATATAATATTAAAAAAAGGTGTTCATTATTTATTAATTAAAGATATGACAAATTCAAAAATTGAGAAAATTAATATTGAAAATAACATATATAAATTAAAATTAAATGGTGAAAAAAAAATTAATGAATCCTTAAATATAATATCAGAAAATGGAATGGTTGATTTGTATTTAAATGGACGTTATATAGATAATTCAACTTCTTTAAATTTAAAAAATATAGATTTACCTTTTTATATTGAAGCAATGAAAGATAGCTATAATACAGAAATTATTCAATATAATAAAAGTTTAGATAAATTAAGTCTCGATTTAAAACCAGCTTGGCAAACTCAAACTTCAACAATTAATATAGCTCAGGATGAATTTTATTCATCTTTATTATCATATATATTAATTCACTTTACAACTTTGTCGATTAATACTATAAATGATTCTATAAATAATATTGAATTAGAAGAATCGCTAGAAGTTTTTTCAAAATCAATTAGTGTTTTTAGTTCAATAAATATTATAAATAAGTTAATATCATATATAAAAATAGCAAGTGATTAAAATATTATGGAGAAAATATGTTTGAAAAATTTGGGGCAAAATTAAAGTCCTTATTTGGTGCAAAAAAAATAGATGAGAATTTTTTTGAAG
>CAZPTG010000118.1:0-7162 GCA_964589355.1 uncultured Spirochaetaceae bacterium | reverse complement strand
AGGTGTTGCTATTTTTTTTGATTCACTTAATATCCTTGCTGTAATCCCAATCGATGTTGCAGTACAAACAGTACCTAAAAATAAAGCAGCAGGATTCATAATTGAGTTAACATTATCTAATAATAAAACTGTTGCAACAGATCCAAATAGAAAAGAAATTACAACACCACCAATACCTACAACTGATGCTTTACCACTGAATTTAATAAATGTGGGAAGATCTGTTTCTAGACCAGAATCAAATAACAAAAAAATAGAACCTAAAGTAGAAATTCCATATAATGCAGGAGAAACTGGAATAGTAGAACCTAAAGGTAATGGAAACAGTGGCCCAATTTCAGCTAATGGAATACTTCCTAATAAATAGGGACCTATTATCATTCCTGCACAAAGTTCACCTAAAACCTTTGGTTGTCCTAAATAATTTGCAAAAACATAACCCAATAATTTAGTTGCAATAAGAATAATTCCTAATTGCAACATCAAAACCATCATTTCCTCTGCCATTATAAACCCCTAATACACATATGTTGATTATACCCCAAAAACTGATAAAATTTCATTTTCATTTTTTGCATTCAAGATACTTTTTCTAGCTTCTTCAGTTTTAATTACTCTACTAATTTCAGCTAAAAATTGAACATGGGGACCTATGTGATCACTTGGAGATAATGTCATGATAAAAATATTACTTTCTTCTCCATCTAAAGATTTAAAATCTAATCCTTGCTTTTTTACACCTATACAGGCAGATAATTTCTTTACAGCTTTTGTTTTTGCATGTGGAATTGCAACTCCATGCTGAATTCCTGTAGACATTTTTGATTCTCTATCTATTACATCTTGATAAGCTAAATCAACATCATCAATTAATTTATTTTCTTTTAAAATGTCTAACAACTCTTTAATAACATCATCTTTTGTTGTACTTTCTAATTCTATTTTCACAACATTTTCACTTAGAACATTTTTCAACTTCATTTTTTACCCCATAAATATATATATAAATATTTAATTTATTATTTATAATATCATTTTGACAACTTAACGTAAAGATATTACATACAATGAACAAAAAAATGGGTTAGCATTTTGCTAACCCATTATAAACATAATTAATTATTAAGCATTATATTTTTTTCTTTTAGTATAAGTTGTATGTAATAAATTATGTGCTTTATGAGAAAGAGGTGCATCAAAATAATCCTTATATATTTTTTGAATAGATGGATTATCATGTGATTTTCTATAAGTTGATTGTTCATCATCATTATATAAACCAGCAATTCTTTCTTGTCTAATTTCATCATCAGTACCATAAGGTTGTCCACCACCAGCAATACAACCACCGCGACAAGCCATAACTTCAATAAAGTGATATGGAGCAGGTTTACCAGCTTTTTTAGCAGCTAAAACTTCTTCACATACAGGTTTTACATTTGCAAGTCCATGAACAACAGCAACTTTCACTTTTGTGCCATTCATATCAACTTCACCTTTACGAACATTATCCATACCACGAACTGCACTAATTTCAACTTCTTCTAATTCATCATCAGTAACAAGTTTATATGCTGTTCTAACAGCAGCTTCCATAACACCACCAGTGTTACCAAAGATAGTACCAGCACCAGAATATTCACCAATTGGAGAATCACATTCTTCATCACAAAGTGACGCAAAATCAATACCATAAGCTTTAAATATTCTAGCAATTTCTCGAGTTGTTAATACCAAATCAACATCATCATAACCAGATGATTTCATTGATTCATCACGAGATATTTCATATTTTTTAGCAGTACAAGGCATTAATGCTACACTATAAATATCAGCTGGATTAGTTTTTGTTGCTTCAGCATAATAAGTTTTAGTAATAGATCCTTGCATCATCATAGGAGACTTTGCACTAGATAAATTTTCATTTAATTCAGGATAGAATTTTTCACAATAATCAACCCAACCTGGACAACATGAAGTAAATTGAGGAACTACACTTCCTTCAGTTGTTAATCTCTTAACTAACTCACTACCTTCTTCCATAATTGTCAAATCAGCACTAAAGTTAGTATCAAATACTAAATCAACACCAATTTTTCTAAGTGCAGCATATAACTTACCGGTAGATACTGTTCCAACTGGTAAATCAAATTCTTCACTAATACCAACACGAACAGATGGTGCCATTTGAACAGCTACTGTTTTTTTAGGATCTGCAATTGCAGCTCTTAATTCAGCAGTTTCATCTTTTTCATAAATTGCACCAACTGGACAGTGAACAATACATTGGCCACATTTAACACAAGGACTATCATTTAGTTTTAAATTAGCTGCAGGAGTCATTACTGTTGAATCACCACGACCAATAAAATCTAAAGCAAAAACACCTTGTAATTCTTGACAAACTTGAACACAACGTCCGCATTTAATACATTTAGTTGAATCTAAAACGATAGAAGGTGATGAATTATCAATTTCTGCTGTTGAAACTCTAGCTTCAAAAGGTTGTTCTCTAATACCGAATTTAGCTGCTAATGTTTGTAATTCACAATTACCATTTCTAATACAAGTTAAACAAGAATTTGGATGAGTACTTAAAGTCATTTCCAAAATTGCTTTTCTTACTTCAAACAATTCAGGATCATCTGTTATAACACTTAATCCTTCATGAACTGGAGTAGAGCAAGCTCTAATCATTTTATTATTATTTTCTTGTTTACATACACACATACCGCATGATGCAAAAGGAGTTAAATCAGGATGATAGCAAAGAGTTGGAATATATACACCAACTTGTTTTGCTGCATTCAATACAGTTGTTCCTTCTGCTACTTCAACGGGAATACCATTTATTTTTACGTTTACCATTATATCTTTGATCCTCCCGACGCCTAATGAACTTTTACTGCGTCGAATTTACAAGCTACAAGACAAGCGCCACACTTAATACAAGCTGCTTGATCAATTGTATGAGCTTGTTTTCTTTCACCTGAAATAGCACCAACTGGACACTTACGTGCACAAGCAGTACATCCAATACACTTATCTGCATCAATAGAATATGTAATTAAATTTTTACATTTTCCAGCAGGACATCTCTTTTCTTCTATATGAGCTTTGTATTCATCAGGGAAATACTTTAAACTTGAAAGGATTGGATTAGGTGCAGTTTGACCTAAAGCACACAAAGAACCTTTTTTCATTGCAAGTGCAATACTTTCAATATTATCTAAATCCTGTTGAGTTCCTTTACCTTTGGTAATCTTATCTAAAATATTTAATAAAGATCTACCACCAATTCTACAAGGAGCACATTTACCACAAGATTCATCTACAGTAAAGTTAAGATAGAATTTTGCAACGTCAACGATACAATCATCTTCATCCATTACAATCATACCACCTGAACCCATCATAGAACCAATTTTTTGTAAACCACCAAAGTCAATTGGAGTATCCAAATTCTCTTTAGTAATAACACCACCAGAAGGTCCACCAGTTTGAACAGCTTTAAATTCTTTTTTATTGGCAATACCTCCACCAACATCATAAACAATTTCTCTTAAAGTTGTTCCCATTGGAACTTCAACAAGACCAGAGTTTTTAATTTTACCTGTAAGTGCAAATACTTTAGTACCATGACTATCATCAGTACCAATTTTTTGGAACCAAGATCCACCTTTATTAATAATAACTGGAATATTTGCCCAAGTTTCTACATTATTAATACATGTTGGTTGTTGCCATAATCCTTTAACAGCTGGGAACGGTGGACGTGGTTGAGGCATTCCTCTAAACCCTTCAATTGATTGTAATAAAGCTGTTTCTTCACCACAAACAAATGCACCAGCACCAAGGCGGATTTCAATATCAAAATTAAAACCACTATCTAAAATATTTTCACCTAATAAACCATATTCTCTAGCTTGTTCCATTGCAACTTCTAATCTATGAATTGCAAGTGGATATTCTGCTCTAATATAAATATAACCTTGTGTTGCTCCAATAGCTTTTGCACAAATTGTCATTGCTTCAAGTATTGAATGAGGATCCCCTTCTAAAGTAGAACGGTCCATGTATGCACCTGGATCACCTTCATCTGCATTACAAACAACAAACTTTTCGTCTGATTGAGACATTTTTGTGAAATTCCATTTCATCCATGTAGGGAAACCTGCACCACCACGACCTCTTAATCCTGAAGTTTTTACTTCATCAATTATTTGATCTTGAGTTAATTCAAACAAAGCTTTTTCTAATGCAGCATAACCTTCACGTGCAATATATTCATCAATATTTTCAGGATCAATAAATCCACAGTTACGTAATACAATTCTAAACTGCTTTTGATAGAATTCAATTTCTTCTACTTGAGCATGTTTATGACTTTTTTCTTTATTATATAAAAGTCTTGTTACCTCACGTCCTTTAACAATATGTTCACTAACTAATTCCTTTGCATCTTCAGGTTTTACTTGAACATAAAAAGAATCTTCAGGAAGTATTTTTACAATTGGACCTTGTTCACAGAAGCCAAAACAACCTGTTTTAACAATCTGTACCTCTTCTTTTACACCCTGTGCTTCACACTCAGCAATAAGGTTTTTATAAATGTCGTCTGCGTGGCTAGATTCACATCCTGTACCACCACAAACTAAAATATAGTTTCTGAAAGCCATTATTTATCTCCATCCTTTGCATAAATATCTGCAGCAGGTCTATCATAAACATGTTCACTTACTAATTTGTGATCAATAATATGATCTTGAACAATCTTTTTAGCTACTTCAGCATCTACTTTACCATAAATTACATCAGGCATATCTGGCACAATTACTTCGATAGTAGGTTCTACATGACATAGTCCCATACATCCTGTTTGTGTAACAGAAATATTACTTACACCTTTAGCATCTAATTCTGCTATAAAAGTATCTAATACTGTTTTAGCACCAGCTGCTATACCACATGTACCCATACCAATAACAACTTGACCTTCTTTGCCATCAATACTTCTTTTCTGTAAAGAATTTTGTTTTGAAGCTCTTAATTTTCTAAGTTCTTCCAATGTCATTTTTGCCATTATTTTTTCTCCACTTCGACTACTTAAAAATTAATGTTCTATCAACATTATATTGATTTAAATCTTCTTCCTGACTCTTTAAAAAATCTCTTAATAAACTTAAGGAAGAAATATTTGAAAAATCACCTAAAATATCTAAAAGCTCAGATTTAGAATATTCATAATATCCTCTACCTTTTAATGTATTTATTTCTCTTTTTATAATAAGCTCAATAGCGTTTGAATCACAAAAAAGAGTTAATAATGTAGAACTAATATCTCCTATTGGAGCTGTATCAACATTACATAAATCAAAACTACACTTTACTTTTGTTCCGATATTAGGTTTTGAATCAATTTCAAAACTACCACCACTTTCACTAACACTTTGAACCAAAAATGGTAATCCTAAACCAACCTTTCTTTCCTTATGTTTTATTCCATCAGTATAATATGGATCTAACACCCTATCTAATACATCTTTACTCATTCCTTTGCCATTATCTTCTATAATGACTTTCAAATATCTATCATCTTCAATCAAGGTTAGTTTGACTAATGAACTATTAGCCTCGAAAGAATTTTGAGTTATATCTAAAATGAAATCACTTATGTAACGATGCATACTATTTTAATTTTTAAGCAAATTTCTTTAAGATTCCAGGAATTTGATTCTTAGCAACCTTACCAAACACTTCACCACCAATTGTCATAACTGGAGCCAAACCACAACACCCAACACAGCGAACAGCTTCTAATGAGAATTTTTCATCTTCAGTGATTCCACCAACTTCAATATCTAAAATTCTAGTTAGTTCATCAATTAAAGCATCTCCACCTTTTAGATAACAAGCAGTACCCATACAAACTTGGATATTATACTTTCCTGGTTTTGTTAGTTTAAAGAAATGATAGAATGTTAAAACACCCCAAACTTTTGCGAATGGAATATCTAACATATTTGAAACTTCATCAGCGGCTTCACGAGATATGTAACCGAATTCACTTTGAACTCGATGTAAAACCATGATGAGATTACCTGGTTTTTCACGCCATTCATTAATAAAAGCTATTAATTCAGACGAGAATTTAGCACTATTCTCTGACATGTACCCTCCTAATATTTTTACCCTATATTTACGTAATCATAATATTGATTGTTAAATATTTTAACATAAAGCAAGAAGCTTGTATATATAATAATCACCTTAATAAGCAGAATAAACACTATAATGTAAAACCTTAAAATATATTATTGACTAAAAACTATAAATAATATACTATTGTTCACATTAATAGGAGATTTTCATGAATAATGACCAACTAACACGAATAACAAGATACTACCGAGCACTTAATAGACTTAGAAGCATTGGCTTAGAAAAAGTATTTGCACACAACCTTGCAGATGCTGCTGGAGTATCAGCTGCAGTAGTAAGAAAAGACTTCTCTCAATTATCTATACATGGACAAAAAAGAGGAGGATATGAGATTGTTGATTTAATAAATTCTTTATCTGAAATACTTGGCAAAGGCGATTCTCAAAATGCAATAATAGTAGGATGTGGACGAATAGGCCTTGCTTTAATGCATTATGGTGGATTTGAACCTGATGGGATAAAAATTGTTGCAGGTTTTGATAGTGATCCTCAAGTTTACAGTGATTCATCTCAACCAATATCAATCTATCCATTATCAAGATTAGAAGAGGTTGTTGATGCCCTCGATGTAAAGGTTGGAATAGTTACTGTTCCTGAAATTGCAGCAGCAGATACTTATCACAAATTATTAAAAGCTGGAGTAAAAGGAATTTTAAACTTTTCACCAGTAACCTTAAAACCTGTTCAATTAAAAGATAATTCTATGAGTGTAGTACAAAATATAAACTTGAGCCTATCATTAGAAAAAATTTTCTACGAATTAAAATTCCCAAAAAAACCAAAGACAACAATATAAGCAAGTCTCTAAATGATAAAAAAGCAGCAATTAGCTGCTTTTTTTATATACATTTATTTTAAAATAAATCCCACTTTGTACATAAGTTACCCCTTTAAATTCAATCGTTGTATAAGTATTACAATTATAATTGCTTGTATTGTA
>CAZPTG010000117.1:0-7181 GCA_964589355.1 uncultured Spirochaetaceae bacterium | reverse complement strand
TCATGAGTCATATCTAATATATAAGTATCTATTATATCAATATTTGAAATATCTTCTAAAAATGTTCTCTCCGTTGATATTGAATGACTTTTTGTTTTTTGTGTATAAATTCCAGGATCTTCACCTCTTGCAACTTTATAAAGATATTCTCCCATAGACAATCCAAAAGATTTTTGTAAAAATGATAAAGAATATGATCTAATTTGTTGAGTTGATTTAATTTTTTTCTTTTTAATTAATTCTTGAGTTACTTTGCCAACGCCCCAAAGCTTTTTTAGGCCAACAGCATCTATAAATTCAATTTTTCTATCTTCATCTACGATACAAAGTCCATCAGGCTTATTATAATCACTAGCAAGTTTTGCTAATAATTTAGAAGGTCCAATTCCAACACTAATTGTTAATCCTGTTTCATTAAAAACTTTATTCTTTAATTTCTTTGCAACTTCATAAGGATGTCCAAATAGTTTTTGAGTACCACTCATATCTAAAAAAGCTTCATCAATTGAAACTTGTTGTATTATTGGAGAAAAATCTTTAAATATATTCATAACCATTTTACTCATTTGTGAGTATCTATCATGATTGCCACTTATAATAATTGCATTTGGACATAATTTTAGGGCTCTTTGCATAGGCATAGCGGAGTGAATTCCATATTTTCTTGCTATATAATTACAAGTTGAGGCAACTCCTCTTTTCCCATTTCCTCCAATTATTACTGGTTTGTTTTTTAACTCTGGGTTATCTAATATTTCAACTGAAGCATAAAAAGCATCTAAATCTACATGAAAAAATACTTTATTTATCATTTAAGAGCTACCTTTGATATTTTAGCTAAAGCATCAATTAAACTTATATTTTCTCTTTCTAAAAGGAGTGGAAAGTGGGATTTTGATGTCATCCCAGGTATTGTATTTACTTCATTTAAATAAATTTTATCTTTATAAATAAAAAAATCAATTCTAGAATATCCACTAAGATTTAAATATTTAAATATTTGCTTAGCTTGGTTTTGTAACAATTCAATTAATTTTTTATCTTTAATTATTTCAGTATTAATTGTTGCGCTATCAACATTTCCATATTTTTTATCATAGGATAATATATCACTCATATTCTTTTTTATAACTAAGCCTGGGCCTGCAGCTATTAAGGTATGATCCTCTTTTTCTAAAATTGCTACTTCAACTTCTTTAATATCTTTTAATAGAGGTTGTATAAGCACTCTTTTACTGTATTTAAAGCTGTAATTAATAGCTTTAAAGAATTCATCAAAACTTGGATTCACTAAAGCATTTATACCAATTGAACTACCTGTTGTTTCACTTTTTATAAATAAATCATTTGAGAGCTTTTTCTTTATAGTCTCTAGATTAGGTATTTTATCTTTTGAATCGACAACAATAGTATCAATTGTGTTTATATTATTAGAAATTAATATATTTCTTGTTAATTCTTTGTATATACATATTCCACTGCTTGTTGAATTAGCTCCTGTATATTTTATATTCATAATATCTAATAAGCCTTGCAATTTTCCATCTTCGCCTTCATTTCCATGAATTAAAATAAAAGCTAAATCTAATTGTAGCTTTATATTGTTTAGATAAATACCTTTATTAGCAATAAAAGAAATTTCGTTTCTAGTTTTAATCTTATTTTCTATTGAATAAGTATTATCAATTTTAAGTTTTGAATCGCAATTTACAATAAAAAAATTACCTTGTGTATTCACATATATTAAATAAACTTTAAAAAATAATTGATTTAACAAAGGATAAACTGTTTTAGCACTATTTATAGATATTTCATGCTCTGGTGATCTCCCTCCAAAAAAGAGGGCAATAGTTTTGTTCTTTAGATTATTCATATATTTTATTAAGTTCCTCTTTAATTATCTTAATTTCATCATAAAAAATCTTTTTCCCATTTCTTTCAATGCTTTTCTCATGACCCTTTCCTAAAAATAATAAAATATCATTTTCTTTACTTATCTTTAATGCTTTATTTATAGCTAATTTTCTATCATTTATACAATAATATTTTGCATCCTTTTTTTGTGATAAAATGCCTTTTGCAATATCACCCATAATAATATTATTATCTTCAAATCTTGGATCTTCTTCGCTTAATATTATAACATTAGAATATATTTGAGCAATTTTACCCATATTATATCTTTTAGCTTTATCTCTTTCTCCACCACATCCAAATAATGTAATAATATTTCTATTTGATTTGCTCAGATATGAGAGTATTTTCTCAAAGGAATCACTTGTGTGAGCAAAATCTACTATTATTAATCTATTAATTGAATTCTCAATAATATTAAATCTACCTTTTATTTCGCTAATAAATTCAAGTTTTTCTAATAAAGTTTCAATTTTTATATTTAATAATTTATTTATTGCTAAAATTGAGAGCAAAGCATTTGAAAAAAGTGTTTCAAAATAAATATTGCTCACATATTTTTTTTTATTATAAAAAAATGAAATTAGAGATAATATATCATTTTCAATAATATTATATTGGATTTCCTTTTCTAGTATATAATAATCTTTATCTAAAGATTTAGCTCTATTAATTGTATTATTAAGCTCTTTGTTTTTTTGTGTTGAAATTAGAAATCCATTATCTTTTAATCTGTTAATTATACTAAGTTTTGTTTGTATGTAGTTTTCTTTTGTTTTATGGAAATCTAAATGCTCTGATGTTATTGTTGTAATAATTGCTGCATCAAATTCAATAAAAGCTAATCTATTAAATTTTTTTGAAAGGGCGTGAGATGTAGCTTCTATAATTACATATTCCATTTTATTTTTTACACATTTATCAAGAAGAGAGAATAATATATTAGCATCAGGTGTACTTTGTCTATATGGGGATTGTTGCAGTTTTTCACCTATATCAATATTAGTTGTACAAATTAGAGCAACATTGTAATTTAATTGTTTTAACAATTTATACGTATAAAAGGCAGTTGATGTTTTTCCATCTGTTCCTGTTATCCCTATTAACTTTAGTTTTTTATCTGGGAAATTATATAATACTTGAGATAATATGGATAGAGAATTTCTTGCATCTTTTACAATCAGATATCCAACCTTTTTATATGTTTTTTTTGGAAGAATTTCACTTACTATAATAGAAGCTCCATTTTTTACAGCTTCATCTATATAATCATTGCCATCAACTTTAAAGCCTTTAATTGCAACAAAAATAGAGTTTTTTGAAACATTTTTAGAGTTATAATTAATTGAAGTTACTTCAATATCACTTGGGTATTGTAAGTAAAAACTATCAACTAAATATGTATCTAAATTAAAACTTTTCATGGACTTAAGAATACCACAATTAAAGCCTTGAGAGCAAGAATTTTAAAAATATAGAAATTTAATGTATTAAATTATCTTTTTTATATTTTTTGTATATTTTATTATATTCGATTGTTATGGTTTTTTAGAGACTAAAAATATGAGATAAATTTCTTACAATACTAGTAGTATTTATCAAAAGGGATAAATTTTATTAAAGTTATTATATAAAAAAAAATACTAGTCATTGAAATCTATTATCAAATATATATAAAGGGGATAATGTGAAGAAAATTCTTTTCTTATTATTAATATGTTTTTCAATTATTCAACCAAATTTTGCTAGTGATGACTTTATTGTATCAAATACTACATTAGGTATGGCAAAAGCAGGGCTTGCAGATAGTACTAGTTTTACTAATCCAGCAAATGTTGCAAGTAGAGAGGAAAATGCTCCTTCAATAATTACAAATTTTTCTCTTATAGAAGAGTTGGCACTAAATCAAATTTCTTCACCTTTAGGTTATTTCCAATATCCTAAAATGAGTATGGGAGCTAGTGTTTATTCTAATAATTTAGCTCTAAGTATAAATATAGACAGTTATTTAGAAGATAGAGAATATAATGGAGAGCTTTTATCTTATACTGGGTATAACCGTTTTTCACTTATCTTTGATTGGGGATATAGAATAAATGATATAAATGTTGGCATGAGATTACAAGGTGGAAGTATTTCAAAAAGAAGTAATTTTGAGTTGAGAGATAATTATCTTTTATTATTAGATTATATAGTTAATTCATTTTTCTCATCTTATACTTCAGTTCCAAATTCAGATTTCTTTTCATTAGGTTTTTCTATTAAATATAATTTTTTAGACAATTTAAGCTTTGCATATATGATTGAATCTGATGTTGATTTAAATATAGATTCAAGTCAAAAAGATCTTATTTCTTATCTAAAAGATAGTAGTTTTGGTTTTACTTATACTAGTGATAAATACTCAGAATTTAATCAGTTAAATACTTTTGTATATATAAATTCAATTGATATTGCATATATTGCTAATCCTTTAAAAAGAGAGTTAAGAATAGGAGGAAAAGTAAAATTACAATTAGGAAATTATAATTCTATATCACTTAGAGCTGGATATTATGAGAGAAAACCCACAATATCAGATTTATTTGAGATTGATACTAATTTAGGAATAAGTACATTTGCTCTAGCTTATGAAAATATTGATTTATCTATTGTTGCAAATGTAAGTATTCCAATTAATTCTTATTTTGATTTAAATAATGGAATAACTTTTGGTATTAATGGTATGTTTAAATTCTAAGAATTCTTTTTTAATAATTTTGTAAAATTAAAAACTATAAAATATATTAATGCTGAGAATATAACAATAGAAGCTCCTGATGCTATATCAAATACATAAGATATATATAATCCAACTAATGAATTAAATAATGATATAAGAATTGCAATAATCATTCTTGAATTTAGCTTTTCATTTATAAGGGATGCTGTAGCACTTGGAGCACATAATAGTGTTATAAGCATTATTATTCCTGATATTCTAATTAAAATAACAACTGAAAAAGCAATTAAAATTAACAAAGTATATTCTAAAAAACTTGTATTTAGTCCATTTATTTTTGCCATCTCTTCATCAAATAGATAAATTTTCCAATCTTCAAAGAATATTGTTAAAATTAATAATACGACAATTGTTAATATTGTTATGCTTATTAAATCAAAGGAGTCAACACTTAATATATTTCCAAATAAATAGGAATTCATATTAGGGGGATATCCGTCCATAAAAGATATAAATAATATTCCTAAAGCCATTCCTAAAGACCAAAATAAAGCAATTATAATCTCTGAATGTTTGAAATTAGAATTTCTTACTTTTTTTATAGAAAGAGCTGAAATTAGTGAAAATATAAGAGCTCCTATTAGTGGGTTGAAATTAAATAAATATCCAAGGCCAACTCCTCCATAAGCTGTATGTGCAATACCACTACTCATAAGTATTAATTTTTTTTCAATAATAATAGTTCCAATTATTCCGCAGACAATACTTGATAATATTATTGCAATAAGAGCGTGTTGAATAAATTGATAGTTTAATATATTTAGCATAATTTTATCCTTGATGATTGTGATCTCTAAAAACTCTATGTGGAATACCATGTGCTAATAAATCGATAGGGCATCCATACATTTTATCTAATACATTTTTATTAATTTTTGCTCCACCGTGATATATTAAATCACCATTTATACAAGCAATATTTTTTACCTTTGATGATATTGCCATTGTGTCATGGCTAACCATAATTATTGTAGTTCCTTGTTTATTTAAAGAATCTAAAAGATTGTAAATAATATTTCTAGAATTTGGATCAACGTTGGCAGTTGGTTCATCTAATAATAATAATTTTGGATTATCAACTATAGCTCTAGCGATTAATAATCTTTGAAATTCTCCTCCTGAGAGTTTTTGGATTTGTCTATCTTTTAAATCTAATATATCAACTTTTTTAAGAGCTTCTAGGGAACTATTTATATCATCTTTTGTAAATTTGTAAAAAGGATTTAGTGCTTTTTTTAATTTTGAACCTAAAACAACTTCTAATACACTAATTGGATATGTTCTATCGACTTTAGAAATTTGAGGAACATAGGATATTTTCTTTTTAATATGTTTTAAGGGTTTGTTGAAAATTAATATTTGATCACACTCATAATCAATTAAATTTAAAATAGCTTTTAAAAGAGTTGTTTTACCTCCTCCATTTGGGCCAATTATACCTAAAAAATCACCACTCTCTATTTCCATATTAATATTTTTTATGGCGATAGTGTTTCCATATTTTACATTTAAATTTTTGACAACTAGAGCTTTTTCCATTAAAAATTTTCCTTAAAAGTATTTGCCATTAAGATTAAATTATCTACATAATTAGGACTAAGAGGATCTAATAATATAGCTTTTCCATTTAATTCTTTACTTATCGATATACTTTTTTCACTAGCAATTTCACCTTGATAATATATATTTTCAATATTTAATGATTTTGCTTTATTTATTGTTTCAATTAAGGTTTTAGGTGTTATTTCTTTACCTTCTTCTTCAATAGAAATCATATTCAAATTAAAATCATTTGCAAAATAATTAAAAGCAGGGTGGTATACTAAAAAAGACTTGTTTTTATATGATTTTAAACTATCATTGATTTTATTTATTGCATCATTTATTTCAGCTTTATACAATTTAGCATTTTCTTTGTAAAATGAAGAATTTTCTTCATCAATTATAGATAACTCTCTCTCAATTATATCAATCATTAATAATACTCGCTTTGGACTTAACCAAATATGAGGATCTTTTTCTAATCCTATATAAAGAGGTGGATAAGTTTTTGAAATTTCATTTGCTAAATATATAGCTTTTGTTTTATCATTTAGCATTGGAATAATATTATATTTTTCACTTGGTACTCCAATAGAAAAATATATATCAGAATCTTCAAAATTCATCCTTTGTTTTGGGGTTGGTTCATAATTTTCTGGTGATGCCCCTTTTGGAATAAGGGTTACTATATCTACTTTATTTTTAGCAATTTTTTCTACAAAAGTAGCTTGAGGTATTATTGATACAGAAATAATTGGTTTTGTTTTTTCTTTTTGGCCATTTGAAAATAATGGAAGTATAAAAATCAAGACTAATATTAAAGATGTAAGTTTTTTCATAATAATTCTCTCCAAAGTGCAACTAGTTTGCAATTTAAAGATAATACTATAAGTTGTTAGTGTCAATAATAAAGTATTATTGACAAGAGTTATTTTCTTTTTTG
>CAZPTG010000116.1:0-7183 GCA_964589355.1 uncultured Spirochaetaceae bacterium | reverse complement strand
ACACCTTCAACCATATTACTTAATAATTGACGGTATAATCCATGATAGCTACGGCTAGCTTTTGATTCGTCTTTGCGAGTTACTATGATTTCTTCTTTTTGAATATCAAAAGCAACTTCTTTACGAACTTCCTGTGTTAATTTACCTTTAGGTCCTTCAACACTTAAAAGTCCATCATTAATAGTAACTTTCACCCCTGCAGGTAGTGCAACGGGCATTTTACCAATACGCGACATATATCACCACCTTACCAAATAGTACAGATTAGCTCACCGCCAACCTTCTTATCAGAGGCCTTTTTTCCTGTAATAACACCGGTTGATGTAGAAACTACTACAACACCGTGACCGTTAAATACACGAGGCATGTTACGATAGCCACTATATACACGACGACCTGGTGTTGAAACACGTTGTATGTCGTGAAGTACTGGGCTCTGTTCTTCATCATATCTTAAAAATACACGAATATTAGACATTCCATCTTTTGTAATCTTTTTAAAGTTTTTTACATAACCTTCATTTTTCAATATTTTGATAATTTGAAGCTTCATTTTAGATGCGGAAATATCTACCTTTTCATGTTTTGCTTGACTAGCATTTCTTACTTTAGTCAGCATATCTGCAATTGGATCACTTACAGCCATATTTATCTCCTACCAACTTGATTTGGTTACGCCAGGAATCTGACCTTCACTTGCCAATTTACGAAAGCAGACTCTGCACATATCAAACTTACGCATATAACCATGTGGTCTTCCACAGATTCTACATCTGTTCACTTGTCTAGTACTGAATTTTGGCTCTTTTTGAGCCTTAACAATCATTGATTTCTTAGCCATTTATTATACCTCTTACTTTGCGAATGGCATGCCTAACATTTTAAGTAGAGCACGTCCTTCTTCATCGGTCTTGGCCGTCGTTACGATTGCGATATTCAGACCGCTGATACGTTCAATTTTATCGAAGTCAATCTCAGGAAAGATAATTTGTTCTGTAATACCTAAAGAATAATTACCATTACCATCAAATGCATGTGGTTTAACACCTTTAAAGTCTTTAACACGTGGTAAAGCAACGCCAATTAAACGTTCTAAAAAATACCACATATTATCGCCACGAAGAGTAACCATTGCGCCAATTTCTTGACCTGCACGAACTTTAAAGTTAGCAATAGACTTTCTAGCTTTAGTCTTAACAACATGTTGACCAGCAATTTGTTCAAGCTCTTTAACAGCAGAATCTAATAACTTTTTGTTAACAAGAGCTTCACCAACGCCAACACTTAATGTAACTTTTTCAAAAGCAGGAATTTGCATTACAGATTTATAATTAAACTCTTTATTTAGAGCTGGAACAACTTCTTCAAGATATTTAGTCTTAAAAGTTGGTATAACTTTTTCTTCCATTATAGCACTTCCCCGGTCTTCTTCGCATAACGAACTTTTTTTCCGTCATCGTCGAACTTATATCCGATTTTGCTTACTTTCCCGTCTACAACTAATGAGACGTTAGAAACATGAATCGGAGCTTCAATATCAATAATACCGCCCTTGTCTTGCTGACTACGCTTTTTAACAGTTTTTTTAACCATATTTGCGCCTTGGACGACAACCCTATCATTATCAGGGTCCACCTTAACTATCTTGCCTACATAATTTTTATCTTTACCAGCAAGAATCTTAACGGTGTCGTTTTTTTTGAGCTTCATCGCTATTCTCCTACAACACTTCCGGTGCTAGTGAAACAATTTTCATATACCCATTACGTAACTCACGAGCTACAGGGCCAAAAATTCTTTTACCGCGTGGGTTATTGTTGGCATCAATAATAACACAAGCGTTATCATCGAACCTGATATAGGTACCGTCAGGTCTTCGGTATTCCTTCTTTGTACGTACAATAACAGCTTTCAAAACAGTACCTTTTTTAATAGCACCGTTTGGAAGAGCATTCTTTACTGCAACTACAACAATATCACCAACACTAGCTACGTATCTATGGCTACCACCTAATACTTTGATAACTTGTACACGTTTTGCACCACTATTATCGGCAACATTTAAATAACTTTGCATTTGTACCATGACGTTTCTCCTTGCTTAACGAGCACGCTCGACGACTTGAGTTAAGCGCCAGCACTTGTCTTTGCTATAATGACGACATTCGACAACACGTACAGTATCACCAACATTTGCATCATTTCTTTCGTCATGGGCCTTAACCTTTTTAGTCTTGGTCACATACTTTTTATATAAAGGATGAAGGCTTTTTGTGTTAATGGCTACAACAATAGTTTTATCCATTTTATCACTAACAACCTTTCCTGTAAAAGTTTTTTTACTTACTTCCATTTACCTCGAGCCTCTCTTAATTAGCGGATGTGCGAATGCCTAAGGCATACTCATGGATAAGAGTGTTAAGGCGAGCAATTTGTCTCTTAACATTTCTAATTGTAAGAGGGTTTTCAACATGACCTAGAACCCTATCCATACGAATATCTAGATATTGCTTACGTAGTTCATCACGTTTTGCAATCATTTCTTCTAATGTTAGATCACTGAATGAATTCTTCATGCTTATTCTACCTCTCTTCTAACTATAATTTTTGTTTTAATTGGCAACTTTTGTGCTGCTAAAGTTAAAGCTTCACGAGCTAAAGATTCATCAACACCGGCCATTTCAAACATCATAGTTCCTGTTTTAACAACTGCTACCCATCCTTCCGGATTACCTTTACCATTACCTTGTCTTGTTTCAGCTGGTTTTTTAGTATAAGGCATATCAGGAAAAATCCTAATCCATACTTTACCACCACGCTTAGTATGACGAGTCATAGCAATACGAGCAGCTTCAATTTGACGATTAGTTATCCATTTTGGCTCTAAAGCCATTAAACCATATTCACCAAATGCAATAGCATTACCACGATGAGCAACACCTTCTCTGTTACCTCTTTGCTTTTTTCTATGAATGATTCTTTTAGGACTAAGCATTAATTAACTCCTTTAGCAGGTTTCTTAACTAAACCACCTGCGTCATTCTTTTTAGCATGATCGTAGATTTCACCATTGAAAACCCATACTTTGATACCAATAGCACCAAATGTAGTACGAGCAGTTGCTACACCATAATCAATATCAGAACGTAATGTATGTAGAGGAACACGTCCTTCTTTCATCCATTCTGTTCTTGCTATTTCTGCGCCACCAAGACGACCAGAACATTTAATTTTTACACCTTGAACACCACTTTGCATTGCTTTAGAAACAGCCATTTTCATAGCTCTTCTAAATGATCCGCGGGATTCTAATTGTCTTGCAACATTTTGTGCAATAATTTGAGCATTGCCTTCAGGTTTTTTGATTTCTTTAATCTTTATTTGAACCTTTTTAGCTGAAAGTTTTTGTAAACGAGTGCCCAATTTTTCAACATTTGAACCCTTTGAACCAATAATGATTCCAGGTCTACTTGTTGTTATTACAATTGTAACACGTTGTGGTTTACGAATAATTTCAACATCAGCAATATCTGCACCTTGCACTTCCGGACAGTCTACTAAAGTTTTACGAAGTAATAAATCTTCATGTAATGTATCTGCATATTCTTTTGAATCTACATACCATTTAGACTTCCAAGTTTTATTAACTCCCAAACGGAGACCTATTGGATTAACTTTTTGTCCCATTTATTCCCCCAAGTTTGCTTTTTCGTCTACAACGACAGTAATGTGAGACATTCTCTTGAGCAGAATATCACGTCTTCCATGGGATCTTGGCCAAACACGTTTCATACGAGGACCTTCATCTACCATTAACTGTGTAACATACAATGAATCTTCATCAAGTTTACTATTCACATTCATAGCATTAGCGCCAGCACTCTGTAAAACCTTAAGAAGAAGTCTTGCTCCTTTTTGAGGCATAGCCTCTAAAATTGCAACAGCTTCTGAATAAGGTTTTCTCCTAATTAAGTTTGCAACATTGCGAACTTTAGTTGGAGAAATCATAAGATACTTAGCGACAGCTCTATAACCTGTATAATTTTTCATATCTTACCTACCCTTCTTTTTATCAGAGGCAGCATGGCCACGGAATAGTCTAGTAGGTGCAAACTCACCGAGTTTGTGACCAACTAAATTTTCTGTTACATAAACTGGAATCCATGTTTTTCCATTATAAACGGAAATTGTGAATCCAATCATTTCTGGGATGATCGTTGAAGCGCGGGAATACGTCTTGATCATCGTATTACTTTTAGCCTTACTAGCTTCTGTAACTCTTTTTAAAAGCTTCTTTTCAACAAAAGGGCCTTTTTTGATTGATCTTGCCACTTTAATCTCCTACTTACGCTTCGTAACGATGAACTTACTTGAAGGTTTCTTCTTAGAACGAGTTTTGCCACCTTTAGTTGGTTTACCCCAAGGAGTAACCGGATGACGACCACCGTTTGTAGAACCTTCACCACCACCATGTGGGTGATCAACAGGGTTCATAACAACACCACGAACTTTTGGACGTCTGCCAAGATGACGTGATTTACCTGCTTTACCTAAGTTAACGTTCATATGATCTACATTACCCAATTGACCAAGTGTTGCATAACATTCAGCGAATATTAAACGCATTTCACCTGAAGGCAATTTAATTGTTACGTAATCCCCATTTTTAGCTACAATATATGCACCTAATCCAGCACTACGAACTAATTGTCCACCACGTCCAAGAGTTAATTCAATATTAAAAACTTGAACACCTAATGGTATTTTCTTCAAAGGAAGAGCATTACCAAGAGTTAATGGAGCTTCTGGACCACTCATTACCTTAGCACCAACTTGTAAATTTCGTGGAGCTAACATATAACGTTTTTCACCGTCTGCATATACAACCAAAGCAATATTTGCAGATCTATTTGGGTCATATTCGATGGTCTTTACAGTACCAGGAATACCAATTTTATTACGCTTAAAATCGATTGTACGATAAGCGCGTTTATGCCCACCACCTCTTCGGCGTACACTAATACGACCATTGCTATCACGACCAGCTTTTTTATCTAAGCTAGTTGTAAGTGATTTCTCTGGCTTATTTGTGGTCAAGTCGTCAAAAACTAACGAAGTCTTCTGACGAAGAGCGGGAGTATTGGGCTTATAAGTTTTAAGAGCCATATTCCAAATTCTCCTTATACGCCTTCGATGGCTTGGATGATTTCACCCTTAGCCAAAGTCACGACAGCCTTCTTCCAGTTTCCAGTGTTACCTTTTATAGCACCACCTTTACCTCTTGTAAATTTAGGCTTGCCTTTCACAATCATTAAATTACATTTTGTAACTGAAACTTTGAACAATTCAGCTACTGCAGACATAACATCGAACTTGTTAGCACGAGTATCTACTTTAAATGTATACTTTTTACATTCACCTTCACGAGCAAAATTTGATTTTTCACTCAAAATAGGTGCAATGATTATTTCATCTGCTCTCATTTCTCTGATCCCCTTATTTTTCGCCGTAGAAGCTATTCAAGTTCGAAGCGGCTGTTTCCAATACAAGAATCTTTCTAGCGTAAAGAAGCTCTTTAGCTGAGAGTTTGTTGAATGAAAGAACATGTAAATAAGGGATATTTTTTGCAGCTCTGCGCAACATATTATCATCATCCTTTAATACAAGAGTTGTTCTTTTTTCGTCACACTTGAAATTCTTCAATATGGCAGCGAGGTCTTTGGTTTTGCCGTTTTCACTTGTAAAATCTTCAACAACTACTAAACGTTCATCTTGAATACCTTTTGATAAAAGACTTCTGAAAGCTAAACGTTTCATCTTTTTTGGTAGTTGATAACTGTAATCACGTGGTTTAGGTCCAAAAATTGTACCACCACCTACATGTACAGGAGATTTTTTATCACCAAAACGTGCATTACCAGTTCCCTTCTGCTTGAAAGGCTTAGTATTGCTGTAATTGACCTCAGCACGGGTCTTTGTACTTGCTGTACCAACACGTCGATTAGCAAGCTCATTATTTACGGCATAATATATGCTTCCGTCACTAACTTCACAATTAAATACTCTATCATTTAATTCGATAGTTTTAACTTCGCTGCCGTTTGTAGAAAAGACTTTATATTCCATAATCTATCTCGCACCTACTTCTTAATCGCTTTTTTAACGATGACAACGCTTTGAGCGGGACCAGGAATTGCACCTTTTACCATTAGTACCTGCATGTTTTCATCTACACGAATCACTTTAAGATTCTGAACTGTTGTCTTCTCTCCACCCATACGACCAGCCATATGATGACCTTTGAATGTACGAGACGGATCTGCAGACATAGCAGTACCACCAATATCTCTGTGGAATTTTGAACCGTGCGTTGCACGTCCGCCAGAGAAACCATGGCGTTTTATACCACCAGCGAATCCTTTACCTTTTGAGGTACCTGATACGTCAACGAATGTAGCATCTTTAAAAATATCAACACCCAATTCGTCGCCAATCTTTACTTCCTTATCATATTTTGAAAATTCAACAACATTTTGCTTTGGTGCACATGTTTCTTTGAATTGACCTGCATAAGGTTTAGTAATGGTGCTCTTCTTTTTGTCAACTGAACCTAATACTGTAGCTTCATAGCCATTTTTATTTTCAGTTCTTTCATCGATGACAACATTGCCCTCAAACTTTATAACTGTCACAGGAGTGAGTCTGCCTTCAGCATCAAACACCTGTGTCATTCCAACTTTTTTGCCGATAAGCCCTAACATTTCTTACCTCACCTCTTTACTGCTTAATCTCTACATCTACGCCTGCAGGAAGCTCAAGTTTCATTAGTGCATCCATAACCTTAGATGTGGGATCTAAAATGTCAATCAGACGCTTATGAGTTCTCATTTCAAACTGCTCACGGGACTTTTTATTGACATGGGGCGATTTCAGAACAGTATACTTGTTGATACGAGTTGGGAGAGGTACCGGACCTGAAACTTTTGCTCCGGCCTTAACTACTGTCTGAACGATTGCTTTTGAGCTTTGTTCTACTAGCTCAACATCAAAACCTCTCAATCTGACTCGAATTCTTTCTTTAGCCATTATTCCTCCAAAAAACGGGCCTTGTCAGTAACTATTTCTACTGACAAGACATTCGCTGATAAGAATTATTCGATAATATCTGTAACTTGTCCAGAAG
>CAZPTG010000115.1:0-7224 GCA_964589355.1 uncultured Spirochaetaceae bacterium | reverse complement strand
TAGAAAATTCACATTTCCAAGGGTAAATACAAGGGGACGCAAGCAATAATGGTGCGTCCCTTATTATTTTGCGTTTTTCATGTAGCCATATACCTTTATGAGTTCTGTTTTATTCTCAACATCAAGCTTTCTGTATATGCTTCCGCAATGTTTCTTTAGAGTATTGGGGCTAATGTTAAGGCTTTGGGCAATATCCTTGTTCTTCATGTTTTCAAGCAGCATCAGGAAAATCTCCTTTTCCCGCCTTGTTAGGATATTTAGGCTTTGTGATTCGAAATTTTCCATGTCGTTTTTCAGATTGACCGGTATCGTCTGTGTGAAAACAAGTACACCCAAGATGGGGAGAAGACCAATGAATGTAATATTTATGGACGGTAAAATACCCGAAAGGGTAATATATATTGCGCTTCCGACAGAAGCGCCCAAAAGAAAAGTTGCTATAATTGAGCTGAAATAAAAGGGGTTGCGGTTCATTCTTGCAATATCTGAAGCAAAAAGCCAGACAAAGGAATTCATAAAGGCCCATCCTGCCTGGAGCAGGGTTTGTACTATAAGGTAGTTCCATAATTGAAGTTCATATATATTAAAAAGGAAAGAAAAGCCAAGCAGGCTTATTCCAATCCAAAGAAGCGTCTTTACGTTTCTTTTTTTATGAACATAAAAGACTATTGGCAGAGAGGCTAGAAAGGGAAGAACATTGTAATAGCGATCATAGAAAGCGAATTTAGCAATTTCAGGGTAAATACCCGAATATGTTATACCTGCCGATATGTAGATTAAGAAAATAGGGAAAAGATATTTTAAAGGAGGAACGTGGTCCAGATCCATGTTTTTGGCTAAAGGCTTAGAAGTTGAACCGAACACAACAAAAAGCAGAGAGAAGCCTGTAACAGGAAAGAAAATGGATATAGCCCTGTTCAATATAGGAGATATTGCGTTAAACACATATAAAAGGGTATATGATTGGAATAATATTGTAGTAAAAAACTTGCCGTAGGAAACAGACGAATTTTCACAAAGATAATTTATGGACCAAAGAAGAACAACCCTGGAAGAGAAAAGACCTATCAAGACCATGACAAATCCTTGCATGAAAAATTCCAAGGAAGGGAAAAGCAGAAGCAAGATGACGGCCGATATTGAAATGACCCTCCAAAGTTTTCCGCCCAAGGCCTTCGTGAACTTGGGAAGCAGAAAAACTCCTGCGGAAAACGAGAACAGAAACAGGGTGGAAAGCAAAAGAGCGCTGCTTTGATCCACATATAAAGATAGAATCGGTCCATAAGCCGGGAAAATTATGATTGAGCTGTAAATGAGAACAATTGAAAGACTGAGCTTGTATTCGACCTTATTCGACATGTTTGCCGGCATATAATCACTTCCTTTTAAGGAATTGTAATACTTCAAGTGAATATGGTACCTAGGGGTTATTGCCTATATTCTATCATAAAAATATAATTATGAATATTAGTACAAACAATGAAATAAAACGGCGAAAGGCAAGATAAGATTGCAAAGCGCAAAACAATAGGAAATATGTAAAAAAATGTGCAAGTACTATATAAAAGTAAGGAAAAGGTATTTATATATCGAATAGGATAAAGTTGAAGTTTATTCAGTACTTCAATGTATAAAAAAAGAAATACGCAGGAATATTTTCGGGAAATATTCGATACATCGGAGGTGAGGGATTAAAATTTTATTTTTTGTACCTTTAATATAGACGGATTATCAAGAAATGCACATAAAAAAACAAGGAGGTAGGATAAGTTGAAATCAAAAAAAATTGCTTTGATGTTGGTTGTTACAATGTTGATGACAGCATTTCCTTTCGGGCTTGTAGTATCGGCCGAAGGGAATGTTTCATACACGGATTTCAATACAGCTGTTGAGGGATTCATAACAGATATGACAGATGGAATGGACCCGGCGGATGTAAAAATAGCCTTCAGGCACTTGGAAAGTCGCCTGACAGCGGAGGGGGGCGTGTCTGCGCTTCAGGCGGATATAGAGGCAATGACTGAGGGCGACTCTTCTGCGGCCTTGGGAACGGAAATGACAAATCGTTTTCTTGCAGTGCTTACTGGCCGGGCCATGACCAAAAGCCAGGCTGCCCAGGTTGCGGGAATTTTTATGATGCTTGATGCAGATGCGTGGACGGATGTTTTCGACATGCTTGACGCCGAAGACATACCATCTTTTGTCACCGATAGCACGGAGATAACCGCTATTAACGGCAAGATGATTGACTGGACGGGCCTTCTAAACATACTAGAGGCAAATATTGATAACGCCAGTTTAAATGCTTATCTGCTTAGCAGGGCTCTTGGTGGAGCGCCAGCATTTGTTGACGCAGCCGAATCGGGCATGGCTTTGGCGGATATTTCTTCTATGAAGTCATCTTTTGACACTGCTTTCACAGGTATTGGGATAAACGGTGCTGATTATGATTCAAGTACAAGCTTTAACAACATCTTTGCCACTTGGCTTGTTGAATTGAATGGAATAACCGATCAATCGGAGGTAAAGAATTTCTTCTCAGATTACAATCTGCTTCAGAATGCCGACCCATCCTCAATCCGCCTGGCCCCTTACCTTGAGACAATGAGGGCAGGCGACACGCAGGAGCCAATCGATGTTTCAATAAACTTGTTCAACAATATGGGAACCATAGCCGAATTGGGAGTGGGGTCATTTCAATTTACACTTAACTACTCGCCGCAAGCTTTGGAACTGGACAAAATCGTTATCGGTGACCAGGAAGTCGTCTCCGATTCAATGGATTTCGGAAATGAAATCGTCCTGATTGACAATGACGAGGCTGCCGGTGAAATGACCATGGCGGTCACCACCAAAAATGGCGGTATAAATGAATCGACGGAAAGCGCATTTGAAATGGTTGAAGCAGAGTTTTTTGCCATTGAAGCCGCGCCCGGCGGATTCACAGATGTATATGTGGACAATCTGGTCTTTCTCGATGCATCCGGCCAGGAGTTGCAATTGCCAGCTGCCGTATACGACGCTTTCTACGACATAAAGTTGGACGCCGACTTCGCACCATTCCTTTCGGATGTAAGTCTTGACGGCGATACGGTTTCGGAGGGCGATACTATCACCTTGTACAAGGATTCGACAATACTTGAAGCCCTGATAGATCCCTACGACGCAAATGTAACCATAAACGGAACAAGCGTCCAGACCGGGACGCTCGGACAGATTTCCTGGGAAATGACAGGACTTTCCGAGGGAGACAACACAGTTACCGTTCTGGCTGCAAACAGCTTTGGAACAGACGACATCGGATTCACCATAATATACAATGCGGGACCGGAGGGTCTTGTTGAAACGGCTGAAAACCTTGCAGATGAATTCGTGCCGGAAATCCTTCAGCCTGAAGTGACCGCCGCATACGAGGCATACCAGGCGGCGGCAGACGCGGTTTCCCAGATGCCTGCATCACTCGAAAAAACAGGGCTTGAAAATAGACTCTCCGTTGTTGCCTCGGAAATAGATTCGGCCCAGGCTTCCCTGTTTGAGGATGCCGAAACGGAAGTGACATCGGCCGCGGCACTTGTATCGGCCTTTGATGCAGAAACCACCCAGGAAGACATAGACGCGGCCCAAAGCGCAAAGGACGCCGCATCGGCTGAAGTGGATTCGCTTACTTCAAACGACTATTCATCGCTTGTAAACGAGGCAGTGAAGAAGGTCGAGCTGGTAAACAGCCTTGTCACAGTCCAGACAGCAATTGACACCGCTCAGGATGACCTCTACCAGAGGCAGGCAGACGAGGCGGCTGCAGGCGTAACATCAATAGAAGCGCCGGCCAAGGACGCAACGGAACTGACACTTCCCCTTGTTGACGGCTACGCGGTGACAATAAAGACGTCATCTGACGAGGAGACAATATCACCGGATGGAAGTGTTATTCCTCCATATGACGATACAGACCTAGTATTGGTTCTTACACTTGTAAATGATACAACGAGCAAAACGGCAGACACAGCGGAGATTACCGTGACGGTTCCCCAAAGCTCCAAGGGGGAGGCGGTGGACGCCGTAAACGCAGCGGATGCGGATTCTATGGCATCGTCACTTGCTGCACATGAAGAGGTTCTTGGACTAGACCTTTCAGGAAACTATGAGAATCTCGTGGATAAGGCAGATGTGCTCCTTGCAGTAGCAAATGGCCAGCAGTACTCCACAGTTGAAGAGATTGCAACGGTCTTCGATGCGGCTCTTGCGGAAAGAGTTGAATACGAGGATTCAAAAGACATTATCACATTCGAATTCGAAGCCTTCAACCCCGCCCTTGAAGAGGGTGTGGAAGGCACAGTGGATCCACAGGGCGCAAGCGTTTCTGTGATAGTGCCCTACGGAACAGATACATCAAACCTCATTCCGACATTCACTATTTCAGAGGATGCAATTGCAAGCCCGCTCAGCGGACATGCGGTGGACTTCGGAGATGCGGCAGAATACACTGTCACGGCCATGAACGGAAGCACCAGGGTCTTTACGGTAACTGTCGTTGCCGGAGACGCTGACACCACGGCGGACCTTTCGGGACTTTCTGCATCGGCGGGCGGGGAGCAGATTGACATTTCTCCTGCTTTTGATTCTGCTGTAACGTCATACTCCGCTATTGTAGGCTACGACATCGATTTCGCCGAAATAACAGCTACGCCCCAGTCTCCCCTCTCATCAGTCGAGATAAACGGCCAGGCGGCTACAGGAGAAGGGGTAACAATAGAAGATCTTTCATTTGGAGAAAATGAAATAGAAATAAGGGTAACGGCCCAGGATGGAGTCACCGAGGCGACATACAGTTTTACAGTAACACGCCAGAGGAACGCGGCTGCAGCCATAGAGTCGTTTGTATTCGAGGCGGCTGAAAACTCGGCGCTTGAGGAAGATGCATCCGGGGAAATAACTGGAACATCCATAGAGGTTACCGTTCCCCACGGAACAGATGTTTCGGCTCTCTTGTCCACAATAACCCTTTCGGACGGAGCGGAAGTCGCCCCGGCATCTGGCGAGGTTTCGGACTTCACCGGACCGGCAACATATACGGTAACCGCCCAGGACGGTCAGACTACGGACGAATACACCGTAACGGTCTCTGAAGCCGACAATACCGAGGCGGCAATGCTCTCTTTCGTATTCGAGGCGGCAAACAACGCAGGACTCGAAAGCGATGTTGTAGGAGTCATAAGTGGGAATAGCGTTTCCGTATCTTTGCCACACGGAACAGTTGTATCAGCATTAGTCCCAACTATACGCGTTTCCGAGGGCTCAAGCCTCACCCCCGGTCAAGGAAGCGCAGACTTCAGCGGACTTGTTGAATATGAGGTCCTTTCCCAGGACGGTTCGGCAACATCGACCTACGGCGTATCGGTCAGTGTAATGCCTGCCCTCATAGTGAGCGGAGCCACCAACAAGTCCACCGTAAACACCGATGTGACAATAACGGGATACCTTCCCGGCAAGACAATAACAATTTCAGACGGTTCAAGAACCGAAGAGGGAGACGGAAGCGCTGCCATGAGCTTCACATCCGAAGGCGAATACGACGTTTCAATCACGGCAAGCGACGGAGCCGGCAGTGAAACGCTTTCCTTCACAATCGACAAGACGGCGCCGGGCGTTTCCATAAACGGAGCGATCGACGGCCGGACATATGAGAACCCGGAAAACGGGGTCACGCCATCGTTCAGCTTCACGGGCAATTATGAAGACGAAAAGACATCAGTTCTCCTCAACGGTAAAACGTTCGAGCAGGGAAGCACTATAAAACAGGAAGGAGACTATGTCCTTGCCGCAAGCGCGACAGACAAGGCAGGAAACACGGCAACAGAGTCAGTAAGCTTCAGTATTGCCTGGGACATGGAAAAACCCAAAATAGATATAAGCGGCGCAGCCGACAAGGGCGTATATGAGAGCGCGGCAATCGATATTTCGCTTTCAGGTGGAAGCAACTCAGAAAACTACACATACGAGGCGGTTTTAAGCCCGGGAGGAGCCTTCACATCGGGTACAGAGATAAACGAAGAGGGAGTTTATGTGCTGGATGTTTTGGCAACAAACCCGAGCTATACAGATGTATTTAGCACCAAGCAGATATCTTTCGAGATAGACAGCGCAAATCCGACGGCTGAAATAGACATTGCAGACGGGGCAAGCTATAACGGCGCAGTAGTTCCCGGAGTGACGCTCACCGATACGGTAGCAAGCGGTGCATATCTCAGGGAGCATGCCACGGTAACGCTTCTTAAGGACGGCATACTTACGCCTTACGACATAGGAGACCCGCTTTCGGCCGATGGAAGCTACACACTCAGGGTCAAGGCCGTAGACCGCTTCGGACACGAATCTGAAACAGCCCAAACGACGTTTGAAATAGACACGCAGAGCCCAGTAGTCACAATAACGGGTGCAGTAGACGGAGCCACATACAGAGAAGGTGTAACGCTTTCAATTTCGACCAGTGAAATAGCGGATATTTCTGTGCAGAAAGGTGAAATAACGGGAAGCGGATTTTTAAGCTTTGAAGAAACAACAGCTCCGTACACTTTTGAAGGTACCCCGGGAGAGATAGTGACCTACCAAATTATCGCAACTGCTGAGGATGCCGCAGGCAACACCGGCCAGAGCGAAGTAATGTTCACGGTCGACCAGGAGCCGGTAAACATAGTAATAACCGGCGTGGCCAACGGAGGCATATACAACGCTGACAGGGCAATCTCAATCTCGGCATACGACGCGGACGGATTGCCTGTTGAAGGTACGCAGGCAACACTCGACGCAGCTCCATTTGCGGGCGGAACCGTATCGGACCAGGGTTCCTACACGCTGGTTGCGACAAACGGCGAAACGACAAAAACAGTAGGGTTCACAATAGACAAGACCGCCCCGGCATTCATATCGGACGGATTCGAAAAGGCAATCGACGACGGATATTCAATATATAACGTTGGGGACATATTAAAAGTTTCGGCAGTAATAGCAGGAGCGGGCGGAACGGAAAAACCGTATTTCACGGTAGGTTCTGTTTCAGGCAGAGTGCCTATGGCAATGACCGCTTCGGGACCCGGATCGGAAACATGGCAGGGAGTATGGATGGTCCCGGGAGGCAACTTCACCGGTCTTGATGTTACAATTTGGGCCAAGGATGCTGCAGGAAACACCGCAAGCGATTCTCTTGGAACAATAAATGTCGACAAC